>NZ_JARGEF010000073.1:0-29966 GCF_033794725.1 Streptomyces sp. ID05-39B
CCCACCACAGCCGCGGCCCGATCCCGTACCACCCCCACCAGCTCCCCCGGCGAGGGCAACACCCCGTCCGCCCGCCGCTGCGCCGGCACGGCCGAGGACGACGGCACCGCGGCCAGGCTCACCGACGGCAGCCAGGAACTCCAGCACCCGGTGACCAGCGCCCGCACCAGCACGTTGCCCCGAGCCGCGGACACCACCCACTCCGCGACCGCACCCAACCGCTCCCGCACATCTCCCTGCACCGCCAACGCCCGCTCGACCCCGGCGAGATACCCGTCGACCTCCCGCCGGACGAGCGCCCGTGCCAGCCCGTCCTTGCTCCCGAACTCGTTGTAGAGGGTCTGCCGGGACACTCCGGCCGCCGCGGCGACGTCCACCATCCGCACGGCGGCCCACGGCCGGCGCGCGAGCGCCGCGAAGGCGGCGTCCAGCAGGGATTCCCGTGCGGACATCGTCGCCTCCCTCGGACGAGCGGCTCTGGCGCCCAGGTTTGACGCGCCCGCCCGCACTGTCAAGGGTTCGCGGGGACACTCCCACCGCACACCTGCCTCAGGCGCGCCTCCCGCACATGCCCCTCACCGCGCAGCGGCCCACCCGCCAGGCCCCCCTGTGGCCCCACCCCCACCACGGCGGATACGGTTCGTCCCATGCCGGACTACCACGACGACCTCCGCCTCGCGCACGTCCTCGCGGACGCCGCCGACGCCGCGACCATGGCCCGCTTCAAGGCCCTCGACCTCAAGGTCGAGACCAAACCGGACATGACTCCGGTGAGCGAGGCGGACAAGGCCGCCGAGGAGCTGATCCGCGGCCAGCTCCAGCGGGCCCGCCCCCGCGACGCGATCCTGGGCGAGGAGTACGGCATCGAGGGCACCGGCCCGCGCCGCTGGGTGATCGACCCGATCGACGGCACGAAGAACTACGTACGCGGCGTCCCCGTCTGGGCCACCCTGATCTCGCTGATGGAGGCCGCCGAGGGCGGCTACCAGCCTGTCGTCGGTGTCGTGTCCGCGCCGGCGCTGGGCCGCCGCTGGTGGGCCGCGAAGGGTCACGGCGCCTACACGGGCCGCAGCCTCACCTCGGCCAGCCGCATGCAGGTCTCGAAGGTCTCGACCCTCTCTGACGCCTCGTTCGCGTACTCCTCGCTCAGCGGCTGGGAGGAGCAGGGCAGGCTGAACGGCTTCCTGGACCTCACCCGCGAGGTGTGGCGCACGCGCGCGTACGGCGATTTCTGGCCGTACATGATGGTGGCCGAGGGTTCGGTCGACCTCTGTGCCGAACCCGAGCTGTCGCTCTGGGACATGGCGGCCACCGCGATCGTCGTGACGGAGGCCGGCGGCACCTTCACCGGCCTGGACGGCCGTCCGGGGCCGCACAGCGGAAACGCGGCCGCGTCGAACGGTCTGCTCCATGACGAGCTGCTGGGCTACCTCAACGAGCGCAACTGACCGAGGATATACAAATGAGCGCGTGCGCCCTCAATTGGACGCGCGCGCCCTCTTGTTGACCCTCGCTTTGCCTGCCACGCTGACGGCACCCCCACTTGTGCATTTGTGAATCCTTGAACTAACGGATTCGTAGGAGGTGCTTCAGCCCATGCTCGTCCGCGACGCCATGAGTACGGTGGTCCTGACCATCGGCCCCGCACACACCCTCCGGCAGGCCGCCGCCCTGATGTCAGCACGCCGCGTCGGCGCGGCTCTGGTCCTCGACCCGGACGCCGGCGGTATCGGCATCCTCACCGAGCGGGACATCCTCAACTCCGTGGCCCTCGGCCAGGACCCTGACACGGAACGCACCCACGCCCACACCACCAACGACGTCGTCTTCGCCGCCCCGACCTGGACCCTGGAGGAGGCGGCCGCCGCCATGGCGCACGGCGGCTTCCGGCATCTCGTCGTCCTGGAGGGCGAGGAGGCCGTCGGCATCGTCTCCGTCCGCGACATCATCCGCTGCTGGGCACCCCTACGGCAGCCCGCGCCCGCCCTGTGAGCACGGACGGGCCGGACTCCCCGGGGGAGTCCGGCCCGTCCGGCCACGACAAGCGGTCCAGTGCTGGATATCAGCCGCGAAGGGCCTGGACCGCGACCTCCAGCCGCTTGACGTGTTCTCCGCCGCTCGGACGGAAGTTGCCGATCACCCGCTCGAGGACATCGCCGCGGGAGACCTGGACGCTTGGATAAAACGAGTCCTGATCCTACAATGGACATTGTCCAAGTCAAGTGAGGCTCCAAAGTCACACCTGTTCGGGACTCGATCCGCTCTGCTGTTAGGCTGATGCTCATGAGTGACCTTCTGGAACGGCTGCGCGGACGCGGATGGCGGATGACCGCGCAGAGGCGCGTCGTGGCCGAGGTGCTCGACGGCGAACACGTCCACCTGACGGCCGACGAGGTCCACGCACGGGCCGTCGCGAAGCTGCCCGAGATCTCCCGGGCGACCGTCTACAACACGCTCGGTGAGCTGGTCTCCCTCGGCGAGGTGCTCGAGGTCGCCACCGACAAGCGCGCCAAGCGGTACGACCCGAACGCGCACCGGCCCCACCACCACCTGGTCTGCGCCCAGTGCGGGGCGATCCGCGACGTCCACCCGGGCGGCAACCCGCTGGCCGACCTCCCGGACACGGAGCGTTTCGGGTTCACGGTCTCGGGCGTCGAGGTGACGTACCGCGGCATCTGCCCGAACTGCGCGGCGGCGTAACCCACGCAACACCGAAGCCCCGGCGTCCGTCCTTGGACGCCGGGGCTTCGCACTGCCTGAAACCTGGAACCCTGGCCGCACTGTCCGGAAATGAGTCGAGGGCCGGAACCCTTTCGGATTCCGGCCCTCGACCTTCAGTAGCGGGGACAGGATTTGAACCTGCGACCTCTGGGTTATGAGCCCAGCGAGCTACCGAGCTGCTCCACCCCGCGCCGTTGAATGCAACATTACGTCACGGGGAAGGGAAGAAGCAAATCAATAGCCGTGCCCCGGTCCCCGCAGGTCAGACCGCACTCACTCAGCCCGTCCGGCGTTCGAGGACAAGGCCCGTTCAGGGCCGAAGGGGGTCTGGGGGCACAGCCCCAGGGACGGGAAGGGAAGCGACGGCGAGGGCGAAAGCCCTACCGCACCACCCCCAACCCTCAACCCAGGTGCAGCCCGCCGCCCAGGCGCCCGCGCAGCCGCCGGCCATGCTCACGCCGACAGTTCCTCCCGCAGAGCGTCCCGCAGCCGCGCAGCCCGCTCCGCCACCTCCGCCGGACCGAGCGACACGGCCCGGTCCGCCCACCGCTGCCCTTCCAGCAGTTCCCCGCGACGCGCGTAGACGAGGGCTAGCCGGAGCGCCGCCCGCCCGTGCCCCGCGTCGGCCGCCCGCGTCCACCACACGGCCGCCTCGGGCTCGCTGCCCTCGCGCGCGAGCAGCAGTCCGAGGTTGAAGGCGCCGTTGCGCGACCCGGCCTCCGCGGCCGCGCGGTACCACCGCGCGGCCTGCACCACATCGCCGCGCGCGGCGGCCAGCATGCCGACCCGCACCTGCGCCCGCCGGTGCCCCTGGGTCGCCGCCCGCTCGTACCACTCCTCGCACTCCGTCTTCTCGTGCACGATCTCGCCCAGCTCGTGCGCCGGCTGGGGTGGCCGACGGGCGTCGAGCACGGCCGCCAGCCGGTACGCCGCCTCCGCGCTGCCCCCGCCCGCCGCGCAGCGCAGATGCCGCTCGGCGGCCTGCTCGTCGCCCTCCCGGAGCCGGGCGATGCCGACCTGGAGCGCCGCCTCGGTGTGCCCGGCCGCCGCCGCCCGCTCGTACCAGCGCAGCGCGACCGTGTCCTCGCCGCGGCCCGCGAACAGGATCCCGAGGTTGAAGGCGGCGTCGACACTGCCCGCCTCCGCGGCCCTGGAGAACCAGGGCTCGGCCCCGGCCGCGTCCCCGACCTGGAGCAGCAGGACGGCCAGCGCGTTGGCGGCCTCCCGGTGTCCGGCGTACGCGGCACGCCGGTACCACTGCTCGGCCTGCGCGGTGCGGCCCTGCTCGGCGCAGAGCAGGGCGAGGTTGTAGGCGCCGTTGTCGTCCCCGGCGTCCATGGCCGCCCGGTACCAGCGCTCGGCGGTCTGGGTCTGGTTGCGCTCGGCATACAGCGCGCCCAGCGCGTTGGCCGCGTTGCCGTCCCCGTCCTGCGCGGCACGCAGCCACCACACGGCGGCGTTCTCGGTGTCACCCGCGTCGCGCAGCAGGAATCCGAGCGCGCAGGCGGCCCGGGGCTCGCCGTCCTTCGCGGACGTCAGGTACCAGCGCCCGGCCTCCTTCAGCTCGCCCCGCCGCTCCAGGATGGCCCCGAGATGCAGCGCGGCCCGCCGGTGTCCGCGCGCGGCGGCCTGCCGGTACCACTGCTCGGCCTCCGCCGGCACCGCGACACCGTTGTCCGTGGCCTCTCTCCGCCCGTCGCCGAAGACCGGCTCCCGGCGGTCGAGGGCCCGCGCCAGCCGGTACGCCGCCTCACGGTGCCCGCGTTCGGCGGCGGCCCGCATCCACCGCTCGGCACCCGGGCGATCACCCCGGTGCTCCAGCAGGTCGGCGAGGGCGTAGGCGCCCAGGACGTGTCCTTGTTCGGCGGCCTGACGCAGCCAGTACTCGGCAGCGGGTTCGTCGCCGCGCTCGCGGTGGTGCCGGCCCAGCGCGTGAGCCGCGGGCGCGGAACCGGCGACGGCGGCGACCCGCCACCAGCCGGAGGCCTCGTCGGGGTAACCGCGCTGGTGGAGGAGGACGCCCAGGTTGTTGGCGGCGGCACGGTCGCCCGCCGTGGTGGCGGCGCGCAGATGAGGTTCGGCTCCGTCCAGGTCTCCGCGGCGCAGCAGCAGGGCCCCGAGGACGCTCATCGCCTCGACGTCGCCGGACTCGGCGGCGAGCCGTCGGCGCACCTCCTCGACGTCCTCCCCCGTCTCGTCCCGGCTCTCGTCCCGGCCCATGTCCGGAGTCTCCTCCGCAGAGCCCATGCCCGGAGTCTCCTCCGCCGACTCGTACGTGGTCTCGTACATGGCCTCGTACGTGGTCTCGTACGGAGTCCCCTCCGGGGTCGCTTCCGTACCGGAAGGCTGCACAAATCGCCCTGTCTCGAACAGAGTTGCCTTGTCCCCCATAACGTCCATCGTCGCACCACCTGCAACCGGGGTACACCTGGTATACCGCAGCCCGTAAGGTCACTTCAGCGTTTTGTCGACATGCCCACAGAGAGACAAGTCAAACACAGATGCCCCAACTCCCCACGGCGGCACGGCGATCCCGCACCGGGCACATGCGTTCGCACACCACGAAGGCCCGGATCCTTTTCAGGATCCGGGCCTTCGCCTGGAGTAGCGGGGACAGGATTTGAACCTGCGACCTCTGGGTTATGAGCCCAGCGAGCTACCGAGCTGCTCCACCCCGCGTCGTGTTCCACAACCGTACCACGACGCGGGGTGCTCCTTGATCAGCCGCTGGGACTGGCGCTCGGACTCGGCTTGGGACTGGCGGTGACCCCCGGCTTGGCGCTCGCGCTCGGCGAGGTGCTCGGGTTCGGGCTGCTCCCGCCGTTCTTGTCCGCCGCGGCCTGCGCGTCCTCGGCCCGCTTCAGCGCGGCTTCGAGGTCCGCCTGCGCCTTGGCGTACGCCTCCCAGTCGGGCTTCTTGAGAGCCTCCTGGCCCGCGGTGAAGGCCTCCTGGGCATCCTTCAACGCCTCCTGGACCGTCGCGTTGCCGGTCGTCGGTGGCGGGGTGGTGCCACCGTCGTCCGCCGGTGGCTTCGGTGTCGCAGCCTCCGCGCCGAAGACCTTGTTGAGGGCCTCGTCGAGGGAGTCCTCGAAGGCGGTGACGCCGCCGTAGGACACCAACACCTTGCGCAGCAGCGGGTACTTGAGTCCGCCACCGCGGACGTAGACCGGCTCCACGTAGAGCAGTCCTCCATCGAGCGGCACCGTCAGCAGGTTGCCGTACTCGACCTCGGAGTCGCCGCCCTTCAGCAATCTGATGGACTCGGCGATGTCCTGTTCGGAGTTGAACTGGCTCTGCACCTGTTTGGGTCCGTCGACGGTCGTACTGGTCGGCAGTTTCAGCACTCTGATCTTGCCGTAGCCGGATGTGCCGGCCTCGGAGTCGACCGACATGAAGGCACTGAGGTTGTCCCGCCCGTTGGGCGTGAACGTCGTCGTCAGCGAGAACGACTGCGCCTTCTGGTCGGGCATCTTCATGCTCAGGTAGTACGGCGGCACCGCGTCGTTCGACTGGTTGGTCGGGTCGTTCGGCACCTGCCACACCTCGCTGCCGCTGAGGAACGTGGTCGCGTCCTTCACGTGGTAGCGGGTGAGCAGCTCGCGCTGGACCTTGAACAGGTCCTGCGGGTACCGGAGATGGGCCATCAGGTCGCCGGAGATCTCCGACTTCTTCTCCACCGTGCCGGGGAACGCCTTCATCCAGGTCTTCAGGACCGGGTCCTGGGTGTCCCACTGGTAGAGCTTGACCTCACCGGTGTACGCGTCGACGGTCGCCTTCACCGAGTTGCGGATGTAGTTGACCTGGTTCTGCTGGGCCACCACCGCGCGGTTGTTGTTGGTGGCGGTCAGCGAGTCGGCCGTCGTGTCACCGAGGGTCGTACGCGAGGCGTACGGATAGCCGTTGGTGGTCGTGTACGCGTCGACGATCCACTGGACCTTGTCGCCCACCACGGCCGGGTAGGCGTCGCCGTCGATGGTCAGCCACGGGGCCACCGCCTCGACACGATCCTTGGGCGTGCGGTTGTAGAGGATCTTCGAACCCTCACCGATCGCACCGGAGTACAGGATCTGCGGTTCGCCGAACGCCAGCGCGTAGGCGGCCCGGTTGACGGGACTGGAGAGGTTGATCCCGCCCTTGCCGGTGTAGCTGGTGGTCTTCTCGCCCTGGTCGTCGGAGTAGTCGATCTCCTTCTGGGGACCGCCGACGATCGAGTACGTGGTCGTCTTCTCGCCGTAGTAGATGCGCTGCTCGTACTTGCCGAGCACGCCTTCCGACGGCAGGTTGGACTCGGTGAAGGCCGGGCGGCCGTCGGTGTCGGCGGTGGTGCCCTTGGCGGCGACCACGCCGTAGCCGTGGGTGTAGCGGAAGTGGTTGTTGATCCAGTTCTGCTTGTCCACGCCCGCGAGGTTCAGCTCGCGCAGACCGATGACCGTGTCCTGGTCCTGGCCGTTCACGTTGTAGCGGTCCACGTCCAGGTTGGTCGGGAAGGCGTAGTACTTCCGGATCTGCTGGAGCTGCTGGAAGGTCGGCGAGACGATGTTCGGGTCCAGGACGCGAATGCTCGCCGCGCCTGCCACGTCGTCGCGCAGCGCCGTCTTGTCCTCGGTCTTGCTCGTCCCCGAGTAGTCGGTGACCTGGGCACCCTCGATGCCGTAGGCCTCACGCGTCGCCTTGAGGTTCTTCTCGACGTACGGCGCTTCCTTGGCCTGCTCGTTCGGCTGGACCTGGAACTTCTGCACGATCGCCGGGTACAGGCCGCCGATCAGGATCGCGGAGAGCACCATCAGGCCGAAGCCGATGACGGGCAGCTGCCAGGTGCGCCGCCACAGGGTGGCGAAGAACAGCAGGGCGCAGATGACCGCGATGCAGAACAGGATCGTCTTGGCCGGCAGGTAGGCGTTGGCGTCGACGTAGCGCAGGCCGGTCCAGTTGTCGGTGGCCTTGAAGTCGCTGGACTTCACCGCCAGGCCGTACCGGTCGAGCCAGTAGGCGACCGCCTTCAGCGCGACGAAGATGCCGAGCAGCACCGACAGATGTCCGGTGGCCGCGGCCGTGGCGCGCGCGCCGGGGCTGGTGACGCGCAGCCCGCCGTACAGGTAGTGGGTGAGCGCGGCGGCGATCAGGGAGAGGATCGTGGCGGCGAAGCCGAAGCCGAGCAGGAACCGGTACCAGGGCAGGTCGAAGGCGTAGAAGGACACGTCGAGGTGGAACTGCGGGTCCTTCTGTCCGAAGGACACGCCGTTGACCCACATCAGCCAGGTCCGCCACTGCCCCGACGCCGAGGCGCCGGCGATCAGCCCGACGAGAGCGGTGATCCCGAGCAGCAGCCACTTCTTGTACGGCGCGATGCTCATGCGGTACCGGTCGAGGCTCTGCTGCTCCATCGACATGGCGCTCAGCGGCGGCCGCAGGCGGTGGGCCAGCCACAGGTTGAACCCGACCGCGAGGGCCATCAGCAGACCGAAGACGAAGAAGAGCCCGATCTTGGTCGTCAGGGTGGTCGTGAACACCGAGGAGTAGTTCACCGACCGGTACCAGAGCCAGTCCGTCCAGAACCCTGCAAACATGGTGAACGCCATGCCGAGGACGGCAAGCACGCCCAGTGTCATGAGCAGAGTACGGACACGCCGGGACGGGCGGCCCACTCTGATCCGTGGCCCGGTCGGGCCTCCGCCGCGGTCCGGCATCTGGAAAGCCAAGGTTCGCACCCCGAGGTTCGCTGTTGATCCGTCAGGCCCGCGTCTTCGTGGACCCTCCGTGGCCCCCCGTGATCGCGGGCCCACACCTATGCAACTTACTCACCCTTTACTGGGTTCCCGATTCCGGGCCTGAACGAGGCAGGATTGTGACCATGTCCAACACTCCCATGGCGGCGAGCCCGCTCACCCGGGCCGTACTCGAGATCGACGAGTACGCCTCCGGCCTCGGCTGGGACCAGCCCGCCCGCCTTTTCGCCCTCGTCGACACCGCACGTCTGCGCACTCAGGAACCCGGACTTGCCGCCCAGCTCGGCCTGGCGGATGCGCCCGAGACCACCGGTCTCACCCCGATCGAGCAGGATGAAGTGCCAACGGACAAGCCGCTCGACGAGTTCCTCGCCACGATCGCCTGGCCGGACGCGGTGGTCGGCTGTGCGCTGACCGTGGAACGTCTGATGCTGCCCCCCTCCGCCGAGGCCCAGGTCCCGCAGGGGCTGAGCGAGGCGAAGCTGACGCAGTGGGTGGCCGAGCACCCGGACCGTCAGGAGGTCCGGATGACGGTGGCGGTCCTGCGGGACGGCGCCCGTGACTCGGCCCTGCGACTGCGCCAGAAGGACTCCCCGACGGAGGTCCTCACCGGTTCGGAGCTGGTGCCGGGCCTCGCTGAGGCCCTGTCGGCGACGTTCGAGGACTAGCCCCGCGTCGCCTCACGGTCTAGCCGGCCGTGCACTTCGGCAGGTCGGCGGTGTCGCCGCTGCGGATGTCCTTCAGTGCGCCCAGGGCGTCGTCGATGGTGTCCACCTTGACGAGCGTGAGTCCGCTGGGGGTGTCCGCGGCGGCGGAGGCGCAGTTGGCGGCGGGCGTCAGGAAGTACTGGGCGCCCTTGTCGCGTGCGCCGACCGTCTTCATCTGGATGCCGCCGATCGGTCCGACCTTGCCGTCGTCGTCGATGGTGCCGGTGCCGGCGACGAACTTGCCGCCGGTCAGGCTGCCCGGGGTGAGCTTGTCGTAGATGCCGAGGGCGAACATCAGACCGGCGCTCGGGCCGCCCACATCGGCGAGCTTGATGTCGATGGTGAAGGGGAACGTGTGGTCGGTACCGGCGGAGATCCCGACGATGGCCCGCTTGTCGCCGGTGTCGGCGGAGGCCGCGGTGGTGATCGTGATCTTCTGCGTCCTGGTCGTCGGCTTGTTGTCCTTCTCTGCGGCGGCCTGGTCCTTCGCCGGCACGATGGTGAAGACGACGTCCTCGCCGGGCTTGTGCTTCGTCACCAGCTTCGCCACGTCGGAGGGGTTCTTCACCGCCGTACCGTCCACGTCCTTGATCACGTCCCCGGCGTGCAGCCGGCCCTCGGCGGGCGAGCCCTTGACGACGGTGGAGACGATCACCCAGGACTGCACCGGGACGTCCAGCTCCTTCAGGGCGGCCACCTTCGCGCTCTCCTGGGACTGGCTGAACTCCTCGGCGTTCTCCTGGGTGGACTGCTCCTCGGTCTTGCCGTCCGGGTAGAGCGTGTCGTGCGGCACGACCTTGTTGTCGTGCGCGAGCCAGCCGTAGACGGCTTCGACGAGGTTCATCCGGTAGTCGGCACTGGTGACCCGGACGGTCGTCATGTTGAGGTTGCCGTCTGTCGGGTACGTCTTGCGCCCGGCGATCTGGAGCACCGGCTCGCCGCCGTGCTCTCCGAGGGTGTTCACCGTCGGACCCGGGGACATCTCCGCGTACGGCACGCGGATGAGCACTCCCGCGCACAGGAGCGCGATCAGCATCAGGGTGGAGGCGAGCATCGTCGCGGTGCGGCGTGGCATGACTCGACAGTACGGGACGGTTCTGTCAGCGCACCGTCAGGGCCACCGCCCGGGTCAGCGCCCTCAGGTGCCCGAGTGGGGCCTCTCCATGGCTGCGCGGAAGCGGGCGTAACCGTCCAGCTCGGGGCCGTCGCCGCGGGTCCTGCGAGTGCGGTTGGCCCAACTGCCCCACAGGCCGGCGCCGATCGCGGCCACCAGCGGAATCAGCAACCAGACGAGCGCCCCCATGCCGTCCTCCCAACCCCACATAACGACCACACCTGACTGATCAGCAGATTAACCATCCGCAGTCACAACGCTCGGGCCAGGGGTGCGGTTACGCAACCGGACGGGCCGGGCTCAGCGGACCGGGTCGAGCAGGCTCCTACCCGCCCTTCCGTCGCCCGACCACCACCCTCGACGACGGCGCTACGCGCCGACCCATTCCTCGGTGCCGTCGGAAAACGTCTGATGCTTCCAGATCGGCACCTCGTGCTTGAGGTCGTCGATCAGCTTGCGGCACGCCTCGAAGGCCTCGCCGCGATGCGGGCACGACACGGCGACGACGACGGCCAGGTCGCCGACCCGCAGGTCGCCCACGCGGTGCACGGCCGCGAGCGCCCGCACCGGGTACTCGGCGATCACCTTCTCCGCGATCCGCCGCATCTCCGCCTCGGCGCTGGGATGACTGGAGTATCCGAGGTTGTCCACGTCGGCGCCGCCGTCGTGATTGCGCACGGTTCCCACGAACAGGGCCGTCCCGCCGGCCGCGTCGTCCCCCACGGCCCGGAAGACCTCGTCCAGGGACAGCGCGCTGTCCCGGATCGCGATCAGCTTGACGGGATCCTGCGCTGCCTGCTCACCGGGGTGATCATTACTGGGTGCCATGCCTCCATCGTGCCGCACCGCGACGACAAGCGGGAATACCGGGATCGCCCGGCACGCACGCGTGCACGCTTGGAGCCTCCTACAGAGGAAACGCGGCGCGCAGAGGCAACGCAGCGCGTCCGGTGCGTCCGGTGCGCCCCGGACGTACCGGGACCGCGGGTGGCTGCAGAAGGGCCACCCGCCGCGCGCCTGCTACCGCCGCCGCGCCTTGCGGGCCCGCCGAACCACCGCGGCAGCGCCCAGCAGCGCCACCGTCGCGCCCGCGGCTCCCGCGGCCGTCGCGTCCTTGCGCCCCAGTCGCCGCCCGGCAACGGTGTGCCGCCCGGCGACCTCCTCCAGCAGCTCCGCGAGCACGTCCTCGTTGGTCCACCGAGGCCGCCACCCGGCGTCATGCAGCCGGCTCCCGCTGACCACCCACGGGTACATCGTGTAGGCCAGGTCCCCCGCCGGGGACGGCGTGAGCCCGATACGGTGCAGCCGGGCAGCCGCGCCGAGCGCGACCGCCGACGGCAGCTCCATCCGCCGGATCCCGCTCAGCTCCTCGACCTCCTCCTGCTCCAGCCAGCCGTCGCAGCCGACCGCGAGTTCCCCGTCGACCTTCTCCAGCACGGCGTACTCGAGCGCGCCACACAGGTCCTCGACGTGGCAGAACTGCCAGACGGGCCGCGATCCGGCGACGACCAGCAGCCGGGGGGACTCGAAGTAGCGGGTCAGCGCGGTGTCCGTACCGCCCACCAGCACGGCCGGCCGTACCACCGTGACGTTGAGCCCCGGATGCGCGCGCGGGGCACGCCGAGCGAGGCGCTCGATCTCCAGCAGGTCCCCGACGCCGGTCGCCTCCGCCGTCGCCTTCAGCTCCGCATCCTCCGAGAGGGGCAGCTCGTTGTCCGGCAGCGCCCCGTAGACCATGGCGGAGGTGCACAGGACCACCCGGTGCACCCCGGCGGCCGCGGCCGCCGTCAGCACCGTCTGGGTCCCGCGCACGTTGTAGGCCGTTCGGGCGGCGGCTTCGCTCCCCAGGTCGAGATCGAGCGCCAGATGGACGACAACGTCCGCGCCGCGCAACTTCTCGGCGATCGCCGGATCACGGACGTCGAGGATGTGCCACTGTGCCGCATCGCACTCGCCCCGCCGCTCGTCGATGGCGATGACCTGCTTGATCTCGTCGGACGCGGCGAGCCGCTCGGTCAGCAGCGCGCCCACCCCGGTCGCGGCGCCGGTGACGGCGACGACGGGGCCTCGCGGCCCGCCCGAGGTTGAGGGGTTTCGCGCTGCGCGAACCTGCGGATCTGGGGAACTCACCAGGTGTCTCCAGCGGTTGTTTTCCATACGGGCGCGAGTGACGCGTTCGTACCAGGTGGCATCCATCCTGCCGCAGGCCGCGAGTCGGCGAAGCACCGAGGCCCGATCGGGCCCAGGTGTCTACGCTGGGTGGTGTTGCAGGGCAGCCGCGCCGCCGGACCAGAGCCGGTGGCCTTACCAGCCGAGGAACCCCGTGAGTGACACCCCATTCGGATTCGGCCTTCCGCCGGAGGAGCCGGACGACGGCGACGAGGGCAAGAAGAAGAACCCGCAGAGCGGCGGTGGTCAGGGACCGGCCAACCCGTTCGGCTTCGGCGGCATGCCCGGTGCCGGAGGTTTCGGCGACCCCGGCGCGGACAATCCGCTCGCCGCCATGTTCGGCTCGCTGAACCCCACCGACCTGGGCGCCGCGTTCCAGCAGCTGGGCCAGATGCTCTCCTACGAGGGCGGCCCGGTGAACTGGGACATGGCCAAGCAGATCGCCCGCCAGACGGTCTCCCAGGGCACTTCCGACGGCGTCAAGGACGCGAGCATCGGTTCCGCCGACCGCACCGCGGTGCAGGACGCCGTCCGCCTGGCCGACCTGTGGCTGGACGACGCGACGTCCCTGCCGTCCGGCGCCGGCACCGCCGTGGCGTGGTCGCGCGCGGAGTGGGTCGAGGCGACCCTGCCCGCGTGGAAGGAACTCGTCGACCCGGTCGCCGAGCGGGTCGGCGCGGCGATGGGCGACGTCCTGCCGGAGGAGATGCAGGCCATGGCCGGCCCGCTGATCGGCATGATGCGCTCGATGGGCGGTGCCATGTTCGGCTCGCAGATCGGGCAGGCCGTCGGGGTGCTCGCGGGTGAGGTCGTCGGTTCGACCGACATCGGCCTGCCGCTCGGCCCGGCGGGCAAGGCCGCGCTGCTGCCGCTGAACATCGAGTCGTTCGGCAAGGACCTGGGCGTCCCCAAGGAAGAGGTGCGGCTCTATCTCGCCCTGCGCGAGGCCGCCCACCAGCGCCTCTTCGCACATGTCCCGTGGCTGCGCTCGCACCTGTTCGGCGCGGTCGACGGCTACGCGCGTGGGATCAAGGTGGACACGGCCAAGCTGGAGGACGTGGTCGGCCAGTTCGACCCGCAGAACCCCGAGCAGCTCCAGGACGCTCTGCAGCAGGGCATGTTCCAGCCGGAGGACACCCCGGAGCAGAAGGCCGCCCTGGCCCGTCTGGAGACGGCCCTGGCGCTCGTGGAGGGCTGGGTCGACGCGGTCGTGCACGCCGCCGCGAAGCCGCGCCTGTCGTCCGCGGACGCGCTGCGCGAGACGCTGCGCCGCCGGCGTGCTTCGGGCGGTCCGGCGGAGCAGACGTTCGCGACACTGATCGGTCTGGAGCTGCGCCCGCGCCGTCTGCGGGACGCTTCGCGGCTGTGGGCCTCACTCACGGACGCGCGCGGTGTGGACGGCCGTGACGCGCTGTGGGCCCACCCGGACATGCTGCCGACGGCCGCCGACCTGGACGACCCGGACGGCTTTGTGCACCGCGAGCAGATGGATTTCTCCGAGTGGGACAAGATGCTCGGCGAGGCGGCGAGCGGCGGCGCGGCTTCCGGTTCTGCTGCGGGTCCCGGTGAGAAGCCGAAGCTGCGGAAGGACGACGACACAGACAAGGACAAGGGCGACGGCAAGGGCGGCAGCACCGAGTGAGCCTGCACGACGACGCGGTTCTCGTACTGAAGGCCTACGAGAACCAGGAAGAGCTGCGCCAGACCTACCTCGACCACTTGGCGGCGCACCCGGACGGCATGTGGAAGGCCTGTGAGGCCGGGCATCTCACGGCGAGTGCCCTGGTGATCGACCCTGAGCAGGGTCGAGTGCTGCTGACCCTGCACCGGAAGCTGCGGATGTGGCTCCAGATGGGCGGCCACTGCGAGCCGCAGGATGTCTCCCTGACGGCGGCGGCGCTGCGCGAGGCCACCGAGGAGTCCGGCATCCCCGGTCTGACGCTGCTGCCGGGCGGCCCGGTCCGGCTGGACCGGCACCCGATCCCGGCGCCCTGCCACTGGCATCTCGACGTCCAGTACGCGGCCGTGGCCCCGCCCGGCGCCACCCAGGCCATCAGCGATGAGTCCCTCGACCTGCGCTGGTTCCCCTACGACGCGGTCGCGGAGGTGGCGGACGAATCGGTCGTCCGTCTGCTGGAGGCGACGCGGGCGCGCCTGTGAGGCGGAACACGTAAGGGGCGGCCCGCCAAGCGGTCGCCCCTTACGTCTGCTTTCCGGACGGTCAGCTCCAGGCGTTGCCCTGGTTCTGCGCCCGAGCCCCCTGCTGGCCCATGCCGTACTGCGCGGCGAGACCGGAGCCGATCTGGGCGCCCTGCGGCGGAAGCAGTTCACTCGGCTGGACCAGCGCGAAGCCGCTGCCCATGAAGCTCAGCTCCCAGCCCTCGCCGGTGCTGCCGCGTCGCCGCCACACCCCGGAGGAATGCGTCTGCGCCTGCATCTGCACCCGCAGCCCGGTGGACCAGGCGACGATGGCGTCGGCGTCGCAGTTGACGTACTTGTCTGGCGTGACCTGGAGCATCAGGGGCGCGCCCGAGGTCATCAGGGCGACCCGGCCGCTGCCGGTGATGTTGAGCTGGTACTTCCCGGAGCCGGAGATGCCGTAGAGGCTGTCGACGGCGATGACCTCGTGGTGCAGCCCGGAGTCCATGGCGAGGACATAGCTGCTGTCGACGGTCAGTCCCTCGTGGTCGACCTCCACGACGTGGATGTGCTGGGCGAGGTTCGCGAGGTAGACGATGCCCTGCCCGTGGCAGCGCATCAGGTCCAGGCCCTCGCCGGTCTGCGCGCGCGAGCGCGACTGGCTGTTGCTCTGGAACTCGGCGTCGAACTCGACGAGTCCCTGGTAGGCGACCATCGTGCCCTTGCGGGCGAGGATGTCGTCGTGTCCTTCCAGGGCGACGCGGAGCATCTGCTTGTTCTGGAGGCTCCAGCGTTCCTGGGTCTGCTGGTCGTTGTGGGCGAAAAGCGGACTCTGCATGTGACTCTGGCTCCCCCTCAGCCCCGGACCCGAAGGCGGTCGGTGCTGTCCTCGCTGGGCTGGACGACGACGATGCCCTCACCGGAGAAGGCCATCTGGTAGGCCTCGCCGCTGCCCCGGCCGAGCAGCGACTGCGCCTTGAAGCTGCGCTTGCCCTTGACCTTGAGGTTCGGGGACCAGGCGACGAGCGCGTCGGGGTCGACGTACGTCTCGTTCTCACCGCCGCCGCAGTCGACGACGATCGGCTTGCCCCGGGAGGTCAGCGCGACCCAGCCCTGCCCGGAGATCTTGGTGTTCCACAGGCCCTGTCCGGCGAACTTCGCCAGCCCCTTGACCCGCTCGACACCCCAGGTGAGGTGGGCGTCGAAGGCGAGCAGGTTGGTGGCGTTGACGGAGATGCCGTCGCCGTTGAGGTTGATCACGACGACGTTCGCGCCGTAGTCGGCGAGGTAGAGCAGACCGTCGCCTGAGCACTTCATCAGGGGCGCGCCCTCGCCGGTCATCCAGTCGCGCGCGATCTGGCGCACGGCCGGCGGGTTGGGCTCGTACTGGATGAAGCCCTCGTAGGCGACCATCGAGCCCACGCGCGCGAGGAGGTCGCTTCCGGTCTGGAGGGCCACCTTCAGCATGTGGTTGCCGTGGTTCTCCATGCGGGCGGTGACGGGTGCGGGGGCGTAGCCCGCGAGCGGCTGGTTCATGACGGGCTCCCTCAGACCTCGTACGGCTGGACGACGATGAAGTTTCCGGGAGCGGCGCGGAACTGGAGGTTCACGCTCTCTCCCGTGTCGCCCGGATAGGCGTTGCGGCGCATGCGGACCTGGCTGGAGACCACGACCTGGGCGGCGGCCGACCATGCGACGACGGCATTGCAGTCGGCGAAGGTGGTCGGCGTGACCGGCAGGACGACGGGCGTGCCGTGGGTCTTCACCACGACGGTGCCGGTACCCGTGAACTGCATGGTGAAGAGCGCGCCGCCGGGGATGCCGTGACCCTCGATGCGGCGGACCTCGTACTGGAGGCTCTCGTCGAAGGCGAGGACGTTCTCCGCGGAGACGCAGATGCCGTCGCCCTGCAGCTCGATGGGGTGCAGCATCGTGGAGTCCTCGGCGAGGAACACCTGGCCCTGGCCGGTGCAGCGCATCAGCTGCATCTCCTGGCCGGTCGCGTTGCCGACGATCCGGCCGGCGAAACCGGCGCCCTTGTAGCTGAAGTCGACCTTGCCCTGATAGAGCACCATGCTGCCCTGGCGGGCGAGCACGGGCTGGCCTCCGACGCCGAGGTCTACGCGGATCAGCTTCCGGGTCTGCGGCGTCCAGCGCTGTCCGGTGGGGGTCTCCTTGAACTGCTGGAGGGCCGCGGTCACACCGGCACCCCCCTGGGGCGCGCCCTGCGGCACGCCGTAGGGCTGCTGGCCCGGGACCTGGCCGAACGCGGGCTGCTGGCCGTAGCCCGGCGGCGGGGTCGGCTGCCCGTAGCCGGGCGGCGGCATGGGTGCCTGCGGCGCTTGAGGCTGGCCGTATCCGGGAGGCGGCGGGGCGGTCGGCGCGCCCGGCCGGCCGTACTGCTGCGGCGGCTGGCCGTACGGCGCCTGCTGGCCTGGCTGGCCGTACGGTGCGGGAGCCGGGGACGGCGGCGGGACCTGGACTCCGCCGGGCGGCGTCATGGGCGCGATGATCGTCGGCGCTGCGTGCACCGGCGGGGTCACGGCCGGGGCCGGGCCGGCCGGCCGGGCGCAGCCGGTCAGCGTCATGGCCGTGACGCCGGCCATGGCCAGCGTCACGGCCACCTCCGTCGCCCCCCGCCTTCTCACAGGTAGTCCTCCAGCCGGGCCACCGCGTAGCCCTTCTGGGTGACCATGTTCATGAAGCGGCGGATCATGTCGGGCATGGTGCCCTTCCAGTCGGCGTCGCCGCGGAAGTGGCTGAGGACGATGTCGCCGGGGTGGAGGTCGCGGTCCCATTCGCGGTAGTCCCAGTGGTCGGCGAAGACCTCCTCGCTCCACAGCGGGGCGTACTTCACACCGCAGCTCTTCGCCGCGCGCAGGGTGTCGCGGTTGTAGTTGCCGAAGGGCGGGCGGAAGAGTTCGGGGCGCTTGCCGTAGTGCTTCTCGATGACGTCCTGCATGCCGCAGATCTCGCGCTTCTGGCGGCTGTAGGAGAGGTCGGGCAGGTAGGGGTGGTGGAGGGTGTGGTTGTTGAGGGCCACCCCTGTGTCCTGCATCTTCCTGAAGTAGCCGTAGTCCTCCTTGACGAGGTAGTCGCTGAGGAAGGCCGTGTAGGGGATCTTCAGGTCCTTCATCATGCGCAGGAACGCCGGGTCCTTCTCGGCGCCGTCGTCGATGGTGAGGAAGACGACCCTGTCCTTGGTGGGGACGGTGGTGAAGACCGGCGGGAGGCCCAGTTCCTCGTGGTCCTCCACCTCGAAGCCCTCGCGGGTGGTGATCGCGGGTTTCGTCGCGGGCGGCGCGGGGGGTGCCAGCGGGACCTTCTTCAGCCCCCAGCGTCTCGCCGCGGCGGCGCGGGCGGCGTACTCGGCGCGCATCCTGGCCGCGTAGGTGTGCTTGGCGCCGGCGGCCTGTCCTTGGGGGGACTGTCCGCCGGGGGCGGGCCGGGTTCCGTTCGCGCCGGTCACGCCGTGGGCGCCGGAGCTCGTGGTGCCCTGGGCGCAGCCGGAGGCGACCGCGGCGAGGGCGAGGACGGCGATGCCGGTCCTGAGGCCCACGCGCCGCATCCCTCTTTTGTCATTTTGTACGACTGATCCTGATCCCATGGCGCCGGATCCTCGCAGTCACCGCCGCCCGGCCCCGCCCGACACCGCCGCCGGAGGCGCACGATCCACCGACTGGCCCACAATGACCCGGTGAACGACCTCGCCCCGCTCCTCACCCCCGAGGGCCGCGCCCTCCTCGACGCCGTGCGCGGCACCGCCCCCGCCGACGAACTGGCCGTCGCCACCCGGCTGCGCCGCGAACACCCCGCCGAACTGGTCTCGGCGGCACTCGGGCAGGCCCGGCTGCGGCAGCGGGCGGCGGCGAAGTTCGGTGCCGAGGACGCGGGGCGGATGTTCTTCACACCCAACGGGGTCGAGCAGTCGACCCGGGCGAGTGTCGCAGGCCACCGGGCCGAGCGGATGAGATCGCTCGGCGTGACCTCGGTCGCCGACCTGTGCTGCGGGATCGGCGGCGACGCGATCGCGCTCGCGCGCGCGGGCATCCGGGTCCTCGCCGTGGACCGCGATCCGCTGACGGCGGCGGTGGCGCGGACCAACGCCGAGGCGCTGGGACTCGCCGGCCTCATCGACGTACGGGAGGCGGACGTCACGGAGGTCGACACGGACGGGTACGACGCCGTGTTCGTCGATCCGGCGCGGCGGGGCGGCCGGGGGCGGATCTTCGATCCGGAGGCCTATTCTCCGCCGCTCTCGTGGGCGGTCGAGGCGGCTCTGAAGGCTCCGCACGGGGCGCTGAAGGTGGCGCCCGGCATCCCGCACGAGGTCGTTCCCGCCGGGGCCGAGGCCGAGTGGATCTCCGACGGCGGGGACGTGAAGGAGGCCGTGCTGTGGTTCGGCACCGAGCCGGGGGCCGTGCGCGCCACCCTCCTCCCCGGCCCGCGCACGCTCCTCGGCACCGGCCTGCCCGACCCTCGGGTCCGGCCGGTCGGGCGCTATCTGTACGAGCCGGACGGTGCCGTCATCCGGTCCCATCTGGTCGCCGAGGTCGCGCGGGACCTGGACGGCGGACTCGTCGACGAGACCATCGCCTACGTCACCGCGGACACGCTCCGGACGACGCCGTACGCCACCGCCTACGAGATCACCGACCGGCTGCCCTTCAACGTCAAGAAGCTGAAGGCGCTGCTGCGGGAGCGCGGGGTGGGCATCCTGACCGTGAAGAAGCGCGGTTCGGCGGTGGAGCCGGAGGAACTGCGCAAGAAGGTCAAGCCACAGGGGCCGCACTCGGCGACCGTGTTCCTCACCCGGGTCGCGGGGGCGCCGACGATGCTCGTCGGTCACCCGGCCTGAGCTGCTCGCCGCAACATCAGCTCTCGTTCCCGTTCGTTGCCGGTCAGGCTCGCGGTCCGCTCGAACTCCGCACGCGCCTGTGCCGTACGGCCCAGGCGCCGGAGCAGGTCGCCGCGGACGCTCGGGAGCACGTGGTAGTCGCGCGGGGCCGGTTCGGCGGCGAGGGTGTCGGCGATCCGCGGGGCGGGTTCCGGGCCGTCGGCCATGGACACGACGACCGCGCGGTTGAGTTCGACGGCCGGGGACGGGACGCGGGCCGCGAGAAGGCCGTACAGGGCCGCGATGGCACGCCGGTCGGTCTCCTCGTCATCTCGGACCGCCTGTCCACTGGCCGGATCAGGCCCGCCGTGCACCTCAGGCCGGCCGCAGCGGCTCAGCCCCGCCGGAGTGACGTCCACAAGTCGCTCGCCTCCGGTTCGTCGGGGACGACCCGGTTCGGGTCGGAGGGGGCCGGCCGCACGGGCAGGGTGACCGTGGTGACGTTCGCCGCGGACAGGCCCTCGAGGCTCTGGCCGAGTTCCATCAGCTGGGCGAGGGAGTCCAGGCCGGTGTCGGTGGTGAGGCTGCCGGTGACCGCGTCGGCGACCCGGTAGAGCCGGGTGGGGCCGGCCAGCAGGTCGGTCGAGGAGATCTGCTCCAGCAGGGCCTTCACCAGGGTCTGCTGGAGGCCGATGCGGCCGAGGTCGCTGCCGTCGCCGATGCCGTGCCGGGTGCGGGCGAGTGCGAGGGCCCGCTGGCCGTCGAGGTGGTGGGTGCCGGCCGCGAGGCTCAGGTGGCTGTCCTCGTCCTCGATGTCCTGCGTGGTGGTGACGGTGACCCCGCCGAGCGCGTCCACGAGCTTCGCGAAGCCGGCGAAGTCGACCTCGACGAAGTGGTCCATGCGGACGTCCGTGAGCGACTCGACGGTCTTGACGGCGCAGACCGGGCCGCCCAGCGAGTACGCGCTGTTGAACATCGCGCCGTACGACACCTCGGTCGAGCCGCCGGAGGGGAGCGGGCAGGAGGGACGGGTGACGAGGGTGTCGCGGGGGATGCTGACCACGGTGGCGCTGGTGCGGCCGGCGTCGATGTGCACGACCATCGCGGTGTCGGAGCGGGCGCCCGAGCTGTCGCCGCCGCCGAGTGCCTGGTTCTCCGCGCCGCTGCGCGAGTCCGAGCCGAGGACCAGGATGTTGACGGCCCCGGTGGGCAGCGGGGCGGCGGCGGCCGTACCGGACGGGGACGGGGTGGTGACCGCGCGGGGCGGACGGTTGTCGCCGAGGGCGCTGTCGACGTCTACGCCGCGGATGTTGCCGTTCAGCTGCCAGTAGGTCCAGCCCGCCGCCGCCACGCCCAGCACCAGGGTGCCGGCCAGGGCGAGGCCGACGGCCTTGAGCGTTCTGGACCGTCGGCCCCGCTGTCTCTCCCCGTGCCCGCTCGCGTCGTGTCCCGTCACAGAAGGAACGTACGTCCGAATTGTTAGCGGACTGTCAGGAAAGGCGGCCCCAGCGGGATTTCTTCGGAGAATCTCACGATCGGGACGTCACTCCGGGCCCTCCGGTCCCCCTCATCCCAGGGTCACCGTGGGCACCGGATTGCTGCCGCTCCACGAGCCGTTGAATCCGAAGGTCACCGAACCGCCGTCGGGAACCGTTCCGTTGTACGAGGCGTTGGAACAGGTGACGGCCGCTCCCGTCTGTGCGCAGGTCGCGTTCCAGGCCTGCGTGATCCGCTGCCCCGCATCGAAGTTCCAGCTCGCCTTCCACGCCGACAGTGCCGCCCCCGAGCAGGCGATCCTCACCTGCCCGGTATAGCCGGTGTTCCACTGGCTGGTGACGCTGTAGGCCGCCGTGCAGGCACCCGTGGGAGGCTCCGTGGTGGTCCCGCCGAGCGCCTCGGCGATCGCGCGGTACGCCGGTTTCGGCGCGTAGTTCTCGTCGTACGGCGTCGCCGCGCCCTGCCCCGGGAAGGTGTCCGGGATCCAGGAGTCCGAGTCGGTGAAGCCCCACACGGTGACTCCGGTGCAGCGGGTCACCGCCAGGCAGGCGTTCATGACGGCCTTGTAGTCGGCGGCCTGCTGGGTGAGCTTGGCGCTGTCCGGGGGCAGCTGCATCCGGATGTCCAGCTCGGTGATGGCCACATCCACGCCGAGGTCGGCGAAGCGCTGGATGTTCTGCTGGAAGGAGGACGGCACCTGTCCCACGATCAGGTGGGCCTGGAGACCGACGCCGTCGATCGGGACACCCCCCTCCTTCAGCGACTTCACCAGGTTGTACAGGGCCGTGGACTTCGCGTTGACGCCCTCGACGTTGTAGTCGTTGATGTACAGCTTGGCGGCCGGGTCGGCGGCCCGCGCCCACGTGAGGGCGCTGGCGATGTAGTCCGCGCCGAGGCCGTCGTACCAGAGGGTCGAGCGGTAGGTGCCGTCCTCGTTGAAGGGCTCGTTGACGACGTCCCAGGCGGCGACGCGGCCCTTGTAGCGCCCGACCTCGGTGTTGATGTGGTTCTGCATGAGAGTGCTGAGCTGGGCGGGCGTCCAACTGCCGTTGGCCAGCCAGTCGGGGTTCTGGCTGTGCCAGACCAGGGTGTGGCCGCGCACGTCCTGGTCGTGGGCCTCGGCGAAGTTCACGATCTGGTCGGCCTCGGCCCAGTTGAAGCTGCCCCGGGCGGGCTCGACCGAGGCCCATTTCATGGCGTTGCCCGGGGTGAGCCAGTTGAACTCGCGGCCGGCGAGGTCGCCGTAGGTACCGGTGAGCTTGGAGCCGGTGACCGCCGTGCCCATGACCTTGCCCTTGGCGGCGGCGAGGTCGCGCAGCGGTGTGTCGGCGGCGTGGGCGGTGGTGGCGCCGGCGGTGATCAGCGCGCCGACGGTGGCCGCCCCGGCGAGGAGGGCGGCGAGCCGGGCACGGAACGACGGACGGGAGGTCCTTGAGGACCGACGCGAGGTGATCGTGGGAGGAGCTGACGGACTGGAGGTTCTCATTGCGGGTGCCTCCGAAAGTTTCGGTCGTGCAACCGATTGACTTCGGAGGAGTGTGGAGGCCTCCTTCCCACCCGTCAATACGTCAACTTCCGGCCAACGGCGGCGCTCCCGTGCTCGCCCGCACCACCAGGCTGGTCGCCAGCTCCACCCGGGTCGCCGCGGGGGCCTCGTCGGCCCGCCCCAGCTCCAGGACCAGCCTGGCCGCCGCCTCGGCCATCTCGGTCAGCGGCTGCCGCACGGTCGTCAGGGGCGGGCCGACCCAGCGGGCCACCGGCAGATCGTCGAAGCCGACCACGCTGACGTCCTCGGGGATGCGCAGCCCCAGTTCACGGGCGGCCTCGTAGAGGCCGAGCGCCTGGAGGTCGTTGCCGGCGAAGACGGCCGTGGGCCGGTCGGGGCGGGCGAGGAGTTCACGGCCGAGCCGGTAGCCGGTCTCGTGGTGGAAGTCGCCGGTCTTGACCATCTCGGGGTCGACCGGCAGCCCGGCCGTCTCCAGGGCCGCGCGGTAGCCGTCGACCCGGGCCCGGCTGCACATCATCTGCGGGGGCCCGCTGATCGCCCCGATCCGCCGGTGGCCCAGTTCGACCAGGTGCCGCGTGGCGGCGAGGCCGCCCTGCCAGTTGGTGGCGCCGATGGAGGGCACGTCGGCGCCGGGGTCGCCCGCCGGGTCCATCACCACGAACGGGATGGAGCGGCTGGTCAGCAGTGCCCTCTGGGACTCGTCGAGCCCGGACAGCACGAGCACCACGCCGTGCGGTCGGCGGGCGGCGACCTGGTCGGCCCAGGACCGTCCGGGGGTGAGCCGCCCGGCACTCTCGCTGAGCACCACGCTCAGCCCGGCGTCGCGCGCGACGTTCTCCACGCCCCGGATGACCTCCATCGCCCAGGCGCTCTCCAGTTCGTGGAAGACCAGGTCGATCAGGGGCGAACGGGTCGCCTCGGCCCGGCGGCGCCGGTAGCCGTGGGCCCGCAGCAGCCCTTCGACCCGGGTCCGGGTGGCGGGGGCGACGTCGGCGCGGCCGTTGAGGACCTTCGAAACAGTCGGCGCCGAGACGCCGGCCTCGCGCGCGATCTCCGCAAGGGTGGCCGTCTGTGCCGCCGGTCGCCGTGGCGGCCGGTCTTCCGTCCGCGTCTCAGCGGGCTCCGAGGGTGTCATGGCGGCGATCGTATCCCCGCACTCCCTCTTGACGAACCCATGGGGACGCCATAGGTTCCCGGAACATTCGAAGTTACGCTCGAAACATTCGTTCCGGTTGGATTCCAGCTCTGGTGGCTCACCGACCTCTGACAGGAGTTTCATGACCACCGCCCCCTGGCGTGACCCCGCCCTGCCCGCCGTCGCCCGCGTCGACGACCTCCTCTCCCGGATGACCCTCGAGGAGAAGACCGCCCAGCTGTACGGCGTGTGGGTCGGCGCCGACACCGGCGGCGACGGAGTCGCCCCGCACCAGCACGACATGACCACCGACTACGACTGGGACGAGCTGATCACGCGGGGCCTCGGCCAGCTGACCCGCTCCTTCGGCACGGCCCCCGTGGACCCGGCGCTCGGCGCCCGCGCCCTGGCCCGCGCCCAGCGCCGGATCGCCGCCGCGGGCCGCTTCGGCATCCCCGCGGTGGCGCACGAGGAGTGCCTGGCCGGTTTCACCGCCTGGCGCGCCACCGCCTACCCGGTACCGCTCGCCTGGGGTGCCGCCTTCGACCCGCCGCTGGTCGAGGAGATGGCCCGGCGCATCGGCCAGGACCTGCGCTCGGTCGGCGTCCACCAGGGCCTCGCCCCCGTCCTGGACGTCGTACGCGATCCGCGCTGGGGCCGGGTCGAGGAGACCATCGGGGAGGACCCGTACCTGGTCGGCACGGTCGGCGCGGCCTATGTGCGCGGCCTGGAGTCGGCCGGGATCGTCGCCACCCTCAAGCACTTCGCCGGGTACGCCTCCTCGGTGGGCGCGCGCAATCTGGCCCCCGTGCGGGCGGGCACCCGCGAGTTCGCGGACGTGACGCTGCCGCCGTTCGAGATGGCGCTGCGCGAGGGCGGCGCCCGCTCGGTCATGGCGGCCTACACCGAACGTGACGGTGTCCCCGCCTCCGCGGACCCCGAACTGCTCACCCAGCTCCTGCGCGAGGACTGGGGCTTCACGGGCACCGTCGTCGCCGACTACTTCGGCATCGGCTTCCTCCAGACCCTGCACCGGGTCGCGGGCACCCCCGCACGCGCCGCCCATCTGGCGCTGGAGGCCGGCATCGATGTCGAGCTGCCGACCGTCAAGTACTACGGCGACGCGCTGAACGCGGCCGTACGCGCGGGCGAGGTCCCCGAGGAGCTGATCGACCGGGCCGCCCGCCGGGTGCTGATCCAGAAGTGCGAGCTGGGCCTCCTGGACGAGGACTGGCAGCCGGAGACCCCGGAGACGGTCGACCTCGACTCGGCGGCGAACCGCGCGGTGGCCCGACGGCTCGCTGAGGAGTCGGTGGTCCTGCTGGACAACCCCGACGGGCTGCTCCCCCTGTCCCCCGACACCCGGATCGCGGTCGTCGGCCCGAGGGCGGCGGACGCCCTGGCGATGCTCGGCTGCTACTCCTTCCCCTCCCACGTCCTGACCCACCACCCCGAGGCCGAACTGGGCATCGAGATCCCGACGCTGCTGGAGTCGCTGCGCGCCGAACTCCCCGACGCCAAGGTCACGTTCGCCGAGGGCTGCCCGGTCTCCGACCCGGACACCACGGGCATCGAGGAGGCCGTCGCGCGGGCCGCGGAGGCCGACGTGTGCGTGGCGGTCCTGGGCGACCGGGCGGGCCTGTTCGGCCGGGGCACCTCGGGCGAGGGCTGCGACGTGGCGGACCTGCGACTGCCCGGCGTGCAGGGAGCGTTGCTGGACGCACTGGTGGCGACGGGCGTCCCGGTGGTCCTGGTGCTGCTCACCGGCCGCCCCTACGCGCTCGGCCGCTGGCACGGACGCCTGGGCGCCGTCGTCCAGGCCTTCTTCCCCGGCGAGGAGGGCGGTCCCGCGGTCGCGGGAGTGCTGTCGGGCCGCGTCAACCCCTCGGGCCGGCTTCCCGTAAGCGTGCCGCAGGTGACGGGCGGCCAGCCGTGGACCTACCTCCAGCCGCCGCTGGGCCTGGCCGGAGAGGTCAGCAACCTGGACCCGACCCCGCTGTACCCGTTCGGACACGGCCACTCGTACACGACGTTCACCTGGGAGCAAGTCGACGGGCCGGAGACCGGCCTCGGCACGGACGGCTCGTACGACCTCTCGCTGACCGTCCGCAACACCGGCGACCGGGCCGGCGCCGAGGTCGTCCAGCTCTACCTGCACGACCCGGTGGCCGACGTGACCCGCCCCGACGTACGGCTGATCGGCTACCAGCGGCTGGAGCTGCCCGCGGGCGGGTCGGCCCGGGTCACCTTCCACTTCCACACCGACCTGTCGGCCTTCACCGACCGCGGCGGGCGGCGCGTGGTGGAACCCGGCGATCTGGAACTGCGGCTCGGCACATCCAGCGCGGACGTACGGCACACGGCGCGGCTCAGCCTCACGGGGCCGGTGCGGGTGCTGGGGCCGGACCGGCGGATGCGCTGCGAGACGCGGGTGGCGGCGCCGGAGTAGCGGTCCGGGTCACTCCCCGTCCACGGCCTCGAACCGCCACCGGTGCACCGCGCGTGTGACCAGTTCGCCGTCGGGCTCCGGCAGTTCGGGGAGGTCCGCGTCGAAGTCCGCGTCCCACCAGGTGATGACGAGGACCCGGTCCTGCGGGGCGCGGAAGGTCTCACGGCGCACGGGAGGGCGCGGGAGCCGCTGCTCCCGCGCCCAGGCCAGCAGTTCCCCGCCCCGGCCGTCCGCCGCGCGGGCCTCCCACATCAGCGCGACCGTCATGAGTACAGGTTGTCCTTGGCGACCTCGTGCACATGGTCGTGATCGTGGTCGTGCGCGCGGCCCGGGACGTGCGGGTCGGTCACCGGCAGGGACGAGTCCGCCGACAGGTCCCAGTCGGAGGCGGACCGGCCCCGGGCCACCATCTCCGCGCCGAGCGCCGCGACCATCGCACCGTTGTCCGTGCACAGCTTGGGCCGGGGCACCCGCAGCCGGATACCGGCGGCCTCGCAGCGCTCCTGGGCCAGGACGCGCAGCCGGGAGTTGGCCGCGACGCCGCCACCGATCATCAGATGGTCGACGCCCTCGTCACGGCAGGCGCGGACTGCCTTGCGGGTCAGCACGTCCACCACCGCCTCCTGGAAGGAGGCGGCCACGTCCCGCACCGGCACCTCCTCGCCCGCGGCCCGCTTGGCCTCGATCCAGCGGGCGACCGCCGTCTTGAGACCGGAGAAGGAGAAGTCGTACGCCGGATCGCGCGAGCCGGTCAGGCCGCGCGGGAAGGCGATCGCGGACGGGTCGCCCTCGCGCGCGTAGCGGTCGATGACCGGGCCGCCCGGGAAGCCCAGGTTCAGCACGCGGGCGATCTTGTCGAAGGCCTCGCCGGCCGCGTCGTCGATCGTCGCGCCCATCGGGCGGACGTCGGAGGTGATGTCCGAGGAGAGCAGCAGCGAGGAGTGTCCGCCGCTCACCAGCAGGGCCATCGTCGGTTCCGGCAGCGGGCCGTGCTCCAGCTGGTCCACGCAGATGTGCGAGGCCAGGTGGTTCACGCCGTACAGCGGCTTGCCGAGGGCGTACGCGTACGTCTTCGCGGCCGACACGCCGACCAGCAGCGCGCCCGCCAGACCGGGGCCCGCCGTCACGGCGATGCCGTCGAGGTCCTTCGCGCAGACGCCCGCCTCCTTCAGCGCGCGTTCGATGGTCGGGACCATCGCCTCCAGGTGTGCCCGGCTCGCCACCTCCGGCACGACCCCGCCGAAGCGGGCGTGCTCGTCGACGCTGGAGGCGACGGCGTCGGCCAGGAGCGTGGTGCCGCGGACGATGCCGACGCCGGTCTCGTCGCAGGAGGTCTCGATGCCGAGGACGAGCGGTTCGTCAGTCATTGATCCCGGTTCCTTGTACTGATGTCGATTCCGTGGCGGAGCCGCGCTCGGATGCCGTGGTCAGGCGCATCACGAGGGCGTCCACGTTCCCCGGCTGGTAGTAGCCGCGCCGGAAGCCGATGGGCTGGAAGCCGAAGCGCTCGTACAGCTTCTGCGCGCGGACGTTGTCGACGCGGCACTCCAGCAGGACCTCGGCGCACTCGAAGGCGGTCGCGGCCCGCAGCAGCTCGGTCAGCAGCCGGCCGCCCAGTCCGGTGCCCCAGTGGTCGGCGGCCACGGCGATGGTCTGGACGTCGGCGAGGTCTCCGGAGGAGGCGAGGCCCGCGTAGCCGACGACGCGGTCGCCGGTCTCGGCCACCACGTACCGGCGGGTCGCCTCGGGGCCGCGGGAGTGGGCCAGTTCGGACCAGAACATGCCGCGGGACCAGGCGTCCTCGGGGAAGAGGGCCTTCTCCAGTTCATGGACGGGTTCGATGTCCCACCAGCGCATCTCGCGCAGCACGGGGATGACGGGCTCGGTCACTTGGGGGTGACCACCTTGTAGTTCTTGGGGACCTGGGCGTCGGGCCTGCGCAGGTAGAGCGGGCGGGGCTCCAGAAGCTCCTCGCCCGCGGCCAGCCTCTCGGCGGCAAGCGAGGCGAGGGCCGCGGCGGACACGTGCTCCGGCTCGTGCGCCGCGGGGAAGGTGCCGGGGTAGAGCAGCGCGCCGGCACCGACCGCGGGAAGCCCCGCCACCTGCTCGGCGATGTCGGCCGGCCGGTCGACGGCGGGCTCGGTGACACGGGTGCGGGAGTCGGCGTAGCGGGCCCAGTAGACCTCCTTGCGGCGGGCGTCGGTCGCCACGACGAAGGGGCCTTCGAGGTCGGTGGCGTAGGCGAGGCCGTCGAGCGTGCACAGGCCGTGCACGGGGACGCCGAGCGCGAGCCCGAAGGTGTCGGCGGTCATCAGGCCGACGCGCAGCCCGGTGTACGGGCCGGGGCCGACGCCGACGACGATCCCGGTGACGGCGTCGAGCCGCTGCCCCGCCGCGGCGAGGAGACGGTCGACGGCCGGCAGCAGCAGTTCACCGTGCCGGCGGGCATCCACCTGGCCGGCCGAGGCGAGGACGTCCGTGCCGTCGTGCAGCGCGACGGTGACGGCGGGGGTGGCGGTATCCAGAGCGAGCAAGAGCACGCAAACAGCCTACGGCTCCGCGGGCCCCGGGCACGGCCGCCCGGGTAAGGGGCCCACCGGCTGCTAACGTCGCCGCGAGGCTACGGACGTACGACGAAGAGGTGGTCGTGGTGGCAGGCAGCAGCTCGACTTTCGTGGCCGCGCTCACCGCGGCGGCCTTCGCGACCGTCGGGTTCCTCGCCTTCCAGGCCTCGGCGAACGTGCCGGCCGACCTCACCGAGCCGCAGGCGAGCGTCTCCTCCGCGACGACGAGGGCTCCGCGCGACACCAGGAACCCCACCGCCCTGCCGGCCCGGTCCGGCACCGGCGCGCGGGTCGTGTACTCGGTGGACGACGACCGGGTCTGGCTGGTGACCGAGGACGGCAGGTCCCCGCACACCTTCCAGGTCACGCCCGGCAGCGTCGACCCGCTCCCGGGCACCTACGCCGTCACCTCCCGCTCCGGCGCGGTCACCGGCACCGACGGCACCCCCATCGAGCACGTGGTGCGCTTCACCAACGTCAAGGGCGTCTCGATCGGTTTCAGCGCGGCCGTCGACGGCTCGGCACCCGTCGTCGACCCGATCAGGAAGACGGGCGGCATCCGCGCCTCGCGGGCGGACGCGAACGCACTCTGGAAGTTCGCGACGATCGGGCAGCGGGTCGTCGTGATCCGCTAGCGGATCACGATCGGACAGCGGGTCGCCACGACCAGCAGCGGATCAGGCGGCTTCCCGGTGCCGGGTGTGCCGCTTGTCGACGGCCGCCGTCGCCGGGTCCGGTTCGCGCGGCGGGCGGGAGACGGCCTCCGCGGCGGCACAGGACGCCAGCAGGTCGCGCATGGACACCCCGGCGAGGGCGGACGGCCGCGGGGCCTTGGGCTCGGTAGCCGGCATGGACGCCTCCTGAGGGCCGGGGCGGACCTAGTTAGGTAGACCTAACCAAGGGTTGGATACCATGTGACCACGCCCGGGACACCGAACGCAACATCTTGCCGACGTCTTGTCGGAACGTTCACGCAGAACGGTCCCGCCACCACCGCGCCCTCATGCCGCCACCGCCACATGTCCCGCCACCGCACCCTCGGGCCACCACCCTCAGGCCGCCACCGGAACGGTCCCGCCACCGCGTTCCCAGGCCGCACCGGAACGGTCCCGCCACCACCGCGCCCGGTCCCCTCAGGCTGCTGGCACCCCCAGCCCGCCGGCACGCCCGGTGCGCCTCAGAGCACGGGCACGCCCGGTGCGCCTCAGGCCGCCGGCACGCCCTTGCGCCTCAGGACGCGGGCACACTCGTGCGCCTCAGGCCGCCGGCACGCCGTTGCGCCTCAGAGCACGGGCACGCCCTTGCGCCTCAGGCCGCCGGCACGCCCTTGCGCCTCAGGACGCGGGCACACTCGTGCGCCTCAGGCCGCCGGCACGCCGTTGCGCCTCAGAGCACGGGCAC
>NZ_JARGEF010000073.1:30066-33502 GCF_033794725.1 Streptomyces sp. ID05-39B
GCCCTTGCGCCTCAGGCCGCCGGCACGCCGTTGCGCCTCAGGCCGCCGGCACGCCGTTGCGCCTCAGAGCACGGGCACACTCGTGCGCCTCAGGCCGCCGGCACACCGTTGCGCCTCAGGGCGCCTGGCCGCCCCAGCCCGCCAGCACTCCCAGATCCGCCCCAGGCCGCCGGCACCCCCGGTCCGCCCCGGCCCGCCAGCACGCCCAAGCCCACCTCAGCCCGACGACACGCCCGGTCCCCCCTCAGCCCGCCGACATGCCTGGCTCACCTCAGCCCGCCAGCGCGCCCAGATCCGCCGAGGCCCAGCGCTCGCCCAGACCGGTGACCGTCACCTGCCGGACCTCGTCCGTCGTGTCGCCCACGGCCCGGTGGATGCGCACCTGGAGCCGCTCCTCGGCCAGTTCCTCGACCTTGCCCTCGCCCCACTCCACGACGATCACGGACTCGGGCAGGGACACGTCGAGATCCAGGTCCTCCATCTCGTCCAGCCCGCCGCCCAGGCGGTACGCGTCGACATGGACGAGCGGCGGCCCCTCCCCGAGGGACGGGTGGACGCGGGCGATGACGAACGTCGGTGAGGTGACCGCGCCCCGCACGCCGAGACCCTCGCCGAGCCCGCGCGTCAGCGTCGTCTTGCCCGCGCCCAGCTCCCCGCTGAGCATCACGAGATCACCTGCGCGCACCAGTGCGGCCAGGCGTCTGCCCAGGTCCCGCATCTGCTCGGGGGAGGTGACGGTCAGCTCGGTCTCAGCCCTGCGCGCTGCTGCTGGTGCTTCCATAGCCACCCACGGTAACGCCTGCCGGTACGGCGCCCGCGCGGGTGAGCAGGTCGGCGAGCCGGTCGGTGACGGCCTCCGGATGCTCCAGCATCACGAGGTGCCCGGCGTCGGGCACGAGGACCAGTTCGGCGTCCGGCAGCAGGTCGGCGATGGCCTCGCTGTGCTCGCTGGGCGTCACCAGGTCCCCGATGCCGGCCAGCACCAGCACCGGCATGTCCGTGAAGTGGGCGAGCGCCTCGGTCTTGTCGTGATCGGTGAAGGCCGGGTAGAACTCCGCGACCACGTCGATCGGTGTGCCCTCGAGCATCCGCTCGGCGAACCGGGCGACGGCCGGATCCACGTCCCGCGACGCGAACGAGTACCGCTTGATGATCCCCGCGAACAGATCGGCGGTGACCCGCCGCCCCTTCTCCACCAGCGCGGCCTGCTGCCCCATCGCCTTGAGCACGCCCGGCAGCACCCGCCGCACGGCGTTCACCCCGGCGACCGGCAGTCCGAAGTTCACCTCGCCGAGCCGCCCGGACGACGTACCGACGAAGGCGGTGGCGACGACCCGCTCGCTGATCAGCTCGGGGAACTGCGCGGCCAGCGCCATCACGGTCATTCCGCCCATGGAGTGCCCGACGAGCACGATCGGCCCCTCCGGCACGGCCGCGTCGATGACGGCCTTCAGGTCGCGCCCCAGCTGGTCTATGGTCAGCGGCTCGCCGTCCCGCAGCTGGGCCGCGCCGCGCGCCGACCGGCCGTGGCTGCGCTGGTCCCAGTGCACGGTCCGTACGACGCCCCGCAGGGCCGCCCGCTGAAAGTGCCAGGAGTCCTGGGTGAGGCAGTAGCCGTGGCTGAAGACGACGGTGACGGGGAGCGGGGACTTGCGGCCGAACAGGCGGCGCCGGCGGTTCGCCGGACCGCCCTGCGGCTCGACGTCGTCGACCTCGTAGTACAGCTCGGTGCCGTCGTCGGCGTACGCCTTGCCGGGGGTGCCGCGCAGCGCGCCGTACGGGCCCGTCGAGTCCAGGGCGAGACGGGCCTTCGCCCGCATGCCGCGTCCCACGGTCATCCGCTCCAGGGCGACTCCGGCGGCGGCGCCCGCGGCGATCACACCTATCGCGGCGCCCGCGATGCCCGTCGCGCGCCGCCAGCCGGCCCCCGTGGCGGAGGCGGCGTCGACGACCGCCGAGGCGGCACTCGCCACTGCCTCCGCGCTGCTCTCGCTCACGTACCGCTCCTCTTCACCGGATGTCACCGGTTGTCGCCGGATGCGGGATGCCCGCGCGCGGGTACCCGTCTGGTTCCTCGTTCGGATGAACTGCATGCACGCGAATCGCCTGCACCTGAATGGGCGTGGAAGCGTTTCAGGGGCTGGTCTCGTCCGCCTCGTCCACATAGACGCGGGGGACGCGCGATCCGATGCGCGTGACGATTTCGTAGGCGATGGTGCCCGCGGCCTGCGCCCAGTCCTCGGCGGTGGGCTCGCCGCGGTCGCCGGGGCCGAAGAGCACGGCCTCCTCACCGGGTCCCGGCTCGTCGCCACCGAGGTCGACGACGAACTGGTCCATCGCGATCCGCCCGGCGACCGTACGCCACTTGCCGCCGATGAGGACGGGACCGGTGCCGGAGGCGTGCCGGGGGACGCCGTCGGCGTAGCCGAGGGGGACCAGGCCGAGGGTCGTCACGCCGGGGGTCGTGTAGTGGTGGCCGTAGCTGACGCCGTGGCCGCCCGGGACCTGCTTCACCAGGGCCAGCGAGGCCGCCAGTCTCATCACCGGGCGCAGCCCCAGGTCGGCGGAGGAGCCCAGCTCGGGGCTCGGTGAGACGCCGTACATGGCGATGCCCGGCCGGATCAGGTCGAAGTGGGTCTCGGGGAGGGTGAGCGCGGCCGGCGAGTTGGCGATGTGCCGCACCTCGGGCCGTACGCCCCGCTCCTCGGCGTGCGCCAGCATCTCGCGGAAGCGGGTGAGCTGGGCGGCGACGGAGGGGTGGCCCGGCTCGTCGGCGCAGGCGAAGTGGGACCACACGCCGGTGATCCGGACGAGGCCCTCGCGCTCGGCGCGCAGCGCCTCGGCGACCAGGCCTGGCCAGTCGGCGGGCTGGCAGCCGTTGCGCCCGAGGCCCGTGTCGGCCTTGAGCTGCACGCGGGCGGCCCGCCCGGCGAGCCGCGCACCCTCGACGGCCTCGCGCAGCGCCCACAGGCCGCTCACGGACACGTCCAGGTCCGCTTCGACGGCCTCCCGCCAGGGCCCGCCGGGCGTCCACAGCCAGCACATGATCCGGACGTCCGCCGGCAGGCCCGCCCCGGCGCGCAGCGCGAGGGCCTCCTGCGGGGTGGCGGTGCCGATCCAGGTGGCGCCCGCGTCGACGGCGGCGCGCGCGCAGGCGACCGCGCCGTGGCCGTATCCGTCGGCCTTCACCACGGCCATGAACGCCGCGCCGGGCGCCTTCGCGCGCAGCGCGCGCACGTTGGCCCGCAGCGCGGCCAGATCGATCTCGGCACGGGCACGCTGCGGGGCGGCGGTCGGCTGTGCAGTCTCACTCATCCCGCCCAGTCTCTCAGAGCCCCGGGACGCGCCCTAAGAGCCGGGCCGCATCAGCCGGCCGCCACCTGGGGGTCCGCCGGTGAGACCGGGAGACTCCGCCCGCCTCACCCCCGTACGACAT
>NZ_JARGEF010000074.1:0-33153 GCF_033794725.1 Streptomyces sp. ID05-39B
GGGGAGAGGGAGCGGTTCGGGGAGGCCGTCGGCGAGGGACGCGGGGCCGCCGGGGCCGTCGTACGGCCGGGTGCGGAGCCGGAGGTGTCCGCCGAGGACGACGGCGGGGGAGAGGTGGCCGACGAGGAGCGGCCGGCCGGGAGCGCGGACAGGGTGCCGAGCGTCGCGAGCAGCGCGCAGGTGACGGCGGCGAGCAGCACGGTCCGCCGACGCCGGTACCAGGGCCGGGCGGTCCCGCCGGCCAACCCGACGTCCCCGACGTCCCCGCCGGCCTCCGCTTCCGCCGCCTGCGTCGCGGCGCTCTCCGCTCCCGGGGCCTCGGTCGCATCGGCGGGCTCGGCATCCGCAGCCGTCGCTTCCGGCTCCGCTGACTCGGTTTCCGCCGTGTCCGCTTCCGCCGTGTCCGTTTCCGCCGTTGTGGCCGTGCGAGGGCGTACCGCCCGGCGGACCGCCACGGCCCGCAGCCACCGGCGGTGCAGTTCGAGTCGTTCCTCCGGTGTCGCCCCGCTGAATTCCGCGAGCCGTTCCACGGGGGCGAAGTCCTGCGGTACGGCCTCGGCGGCGCAGTAGCGGTGCAGCGTGGAGGTGTTCATGCCGAGGCGGCGCGCGAGGGAGCCGTAGCTCCGGTCCGTGCGCTCCTTCAGCTCCGTCAGCAGTGCTGCTAACTCCGCGACCTCGTCCCCGCCGTCACCGGTCGACACCGCTCCTCCTGACTCGCCGTCGCTGCGCTCGGCCCGGGTGCCATCCCAGGCACTCATATACCTGCACGTCAGATGGGCTGGGATGGTTCCATGCCCGCCGGCCGGGTGCCGGATCTTGCCCCGGACCTCGGCGAGCGCCGATGCTGGTGCTGTCGCCGCCGAGCGGAGCCGGGCCGGCCATCCGGAACTCCCGGCGGCGCTCACCACGCGTCCGACAGCACTCACCCACGGGGGACACCCATGCCCGACCGCATGCGAACGGCAGCACTCACCGCACTCACCGTCGCGGGCCTCGCCCTCGGCACCGTACTCGCCGTACCGGCCGGCGCGGCCCCGAAGGCGCCGGGATTCCTCGCCGCCAAGGACCTTCCGCCGCACCCGTCCTCGTCCTGGACGGCCGACCGGGTCAGGAACGGCGTACCGGACTCGTTGCTCAGCTGCGTGACGGACGCGCTGCCCGGCTACGACGCCCGCCACCGGGAGTTCCGCACCGACCTCGACACCGGCGCCGTACAGGTCACGGTCGTCGTCGGCAGCGCGTCGAAGGCGAAGGCGCTCCAGACCCGCTTGAACAAGGAGATGCGCACCTGCGCCACGCAGATCGAGCAGAACGATCCCGAGACCGAGGCCGCCGTGAAGGACTACGGCAGCATCGCGGTCGAGGAGGGGGCCCACGTGCACGGCCTGCACACCGAGACCTCCTGGGGCGCCACCGACGTCCACCTGCTGTCCGTCGGCCGTGACGGCCGGACCGTGACCCTTGTCCAGTGGGGCCGGCTGGGGGACTTCGGAGACGCGCCGGTGAAGGCCTTCAAGAAGACGACGACCACGGCCGTCAACAAGCTCCGCTGACCGCTTCGCCAACTGAAGAGACGGGGCCACGGGCCCTCCCGCCACGGGGGTCGGGAGGGCCGGTGGCCCCACGCCCATGAGTACGCCGACGGCCGTACGGCCCACCGCGCGCAGGACACGGGTCCACGGATCGAGCGCGCCGAGTAGAGCTGATTCCGGCCAACTTTGCGCGCCCCGTGCCGGGGCCGGGCAGCGCCGCCACCGCGCCGCCCTTCGACGGGGCGGTCCTGGAGCCCGCCAGGACATGGCCGAACACCTGGTCGTCGGCGATCGGACATGACTGGCCCGCCGCCCGACAGGGCAAGCATCCCGTGAACGTGTTCGAGCAGGAGGGGAACCGACATCGGCACGCGGGCGGGGGTCATGAAGAGGCAGGCACGAGGCAGCGGTTCGACCATGATCGCGAACACCTCGGCGGGGACGCAGGCAGTGAAGGACACGGCGGACGGCGGTGGCGAGCGGGGGCGTACGTCCCAGCTTCGGCGAAGACTCGGGCGAGCCGACCTGAGGGCCGTACCCGAGACGCGCCGGGCGCTGCGCGAACTGCTGCGGCACTGGGGCAGGCCGGGGCAGTCGGAGACCGCCGAACTGCTCACCAGCGAACTCGTCACCAACGCGCTCGTCCACACCGATCAGGACGCGGTGCTGACGGCGACCGTCGGTCCGGACGGACTGCGGGTGGAGGTACGGGATTTCGTGGCCTGCCGTCCGCAGCCGCGCAGGCCGGACACCGGCGACGGCACGCACGGCCGGGGCCTGGTCCTGGTGCAGTCCCTCGCCGACGCGTGGGGCGTACGGCCGCACGGGATCGGGAAGGCGGTCTGGTTCGAACTGGGCGCCGAGTTGGCGTGAGGGGCGGACCGGGCCGGCAACGGGACTGCGGGGCAAACCGAACCGCGGGGCAAACCGAACCGCGGGCCAACGGGAAGGGGGCGCGACCGATGTGGTCGCGCCCCCTTCCCGTGACCGCTGGTGACGGCCGGTCAGCCGAACTGCTGCTCCAGGTCCTTGAGCTTGCGCTCCAGGGAGTCCAGACGCGGCAGGGCCATGGTGTCGTCCTCCGCCGTGAGGTCGACGGTGATCGGGTCAGTGCTCTGACGGACGGGCTGGAGGGAGGGCCGCGAACGCACGGGCAGTTGTTCCGGCGCGCTCGCCGCTATGGCAGGCTCCGCGGGAACGCGTTCCGTGGCCCGCTCCAAGGAGGCCTGGGCCTCCAGCTGCCGGCCGCCACGGCCGGGGAACCCGCGGTGTCCGCGGCTGATCGCCTTGAGCTGGGCGCGCTCCACACGGTCCTGCTCGCGACGGCGCAGACGCGCCGTCTCCTTCTGCCGCTTGTCCTCGCGCACCTCGTCGACGGCCTCGTCCAGGCTGCGCACGTTTTCCAGGAGCATCAGCGACCAGGCCCTGTACGTCTCGCGGGGGGCCCGCAGCCAGCGCACGACCCGGATCTGGGGCAGCGGACGCGGCACCAGGCCCTGCTCGCGCAGTGCGGCCCGGCGGGTCTGCTTCAGGGCGCGGTCGAACAGGACGGCCGCCGACAGGGACATGCCGGAGAAGAACTGCGGGGCGCCGTCGTGGCCGAGACCGCGCGGTGCGTGGACCCAGTTGAACCAGGCCGCGGCGCCCGCGAACGTCCATACGAGTATCCGGGAGCCCAGGGCCGCGTCACCGTGGCTGGCCTCGCGCACGGCGAGCACGGAGCAGAACATCGCCGCCCCGTCGAGGCCGAACGGCACGAGGTACTCCCAGCCGCCGGTCAGGTTCAGGTTCTGCCGGCCGAAGCCGACCAGTCCGTGGAAGGAGAGCGCGGCGGCGACCGCCGCGCAGCAGAACAGCAGGACGTAGGAGGCGGTGCCGTATATGGCCTCCTTGCGCCTGCGGCGCTCTTCGGTGCGCTCCCACGAGTCGTCGCTCGCGTCCCCTGAGGAGCGCTTTCCGCGCGCGAGCACCGCCACCGCCGCCAGCATGCCCAGGAGCAGCACGGCGCCCGGAAGCAGCCAGTTCAGCGATATGTCGGTCAGTCTCATCTGGGGTCCCTTGCATTGGGATAGGGCGTAACGCCCGCCATAGTGGCCCAATCCCGCCGTCCCTCAGGGGGTTTCGGGGCAAGAGGCCGCCAAGGAGGTGCAAGGGGATGCCCAGGGCGACGATCTGCTCGAACTGGCGCTTGAGGGGCGGGAGTTGAGTTCGATTAAGACTACCCGTACGGGTGGTTCCACGGAAAGTTCCCGTGGCGGGTGAGGAAGTTGTGAAACAACCGTGATGAGTGCGGCCGGTCTCGTTCGGGTGATCTTACGGGATCCGGGGCGCCGGACAGACCTGAGGGTGCCTCAACTCGCGGAAGGCGCGAGGAGTTTGACGACCCGGTCCGCGTCGCAGGTGCGCGGGCAGGTGGCGCAGGCGTCCTCGGGGCGCACCGTGTAGAACATGCAGCAGCTCGCCCGGTCCCGGGTGGGCAGCGGCTCCCCGTCCGGACCGGTCAGATCCCGGAAGGCCGCGGAGCCGACGTACGGCCGGGTCGCGCCCGGCAGCAGCAGCTCCAGTTCGTGCCGGGCGCGGTCGCCCTCGCCGTCGCCGAGCAGCTCGGCGACGTACCAGAGGCCCTCGACGATCTCGTCCGTGACCATGCCCCACAGGGCGCGGCCACGCCGCCGGGTGCGCGGGCCGAAGCCGGCCAGCACCGGCTCGTGGTGCTCGGCGACGGCTGCGCGCACCTGCGCGCGCAGCGCCTCCTCGTCGGGGACCACCCGGGCGCCGGGCAGGGCCGCCGCCGGGTCGCCCGGCAGGCAGGCGAACGACTCGGGCACACGGACGGCCATCCGCATCCCGCCACCGGTGCGGTCGTAGGAGACGTGGCTCACCGGCAGGCGGGGGACCCGGCGGTGCAGGAACCACGGGACGGTGATCAGCAGGCAGGCGGGCCAGGCGTACCGGTGCAGTCCGAAGCTCGCCACGACATCCGGCCGGGCCGGCTGCCCGTAGTCGCGCACCACCTGGGCGTCGTCCCAGGCCAGGAAGGCGTCCAGGTCCGCGCCGCCCTCCGCGAGCGCGGCGGCCGACACCCAGCCGCCGTCGCGCGGGGCCGGCTCGCCGTGCCCCAGTTCCCTGACGGTGAGGCCCGGGTAGACCTCGGCGAGGCGGGCGTACGCGTCCGCCATGGCCGACGGGCGTAGAGGCATACCGGAACCACCGATCCAGCAGGGAGGGCTAGGTAAGCCTTACCTTACCGAACATGTCCGGGATTTGAACTGACGGCGAGTACGCCTAAGGTGCTTGACGGGCGAGTAACAACCAGCCGTAATGACGCCAAGTACCGATACGTCCGGAGGAGGACCCGTGGAGCGGAGCGCGCAGGGCTTTGCCGGCACGGGCATCCCCGGCGCCGGGCCGCGGGTGCCCGCGCAGCCGCGCGCCGCGGGGCGGGACCCGGACCGCGGGATGTCCGCCCCCGCCGCCGGCGGTCGGATCTCCGGCCCGGACAGCGGTGCCGCAGCCGTACGCGGCGAGCACACCCACAGCGAGACCCCCTTCCCGCGCCCCCGGCCCGTCGTCCAGCGGTCCTCCGTCCGCGGCCAGATCCTCGACGCCCTGCGCACCGCGCTCGTCACCGGTGAGCTCACACCCGGCGAGGTGTACTCGGCGCCCGCCCTCGGCGAGCGCTTCGGCGTCTCCGCGACCCCGGTCCGCGAGGCGATGCAGCAGCTGGCCCTGGAAGGCGCCGTCGAGGTCGTGCCCAACCGGGGGTTCCGGGTGATCGTGCGCGGCACGCGCGAACTGACCGAACTGGCCGAGGTGCGGGCCTTGATCGAGGTCCCCGTGATGCTGCGGCTCGCCCGCACCGTCCCCGCCGAACGCTGGACGGAACTGCGCCCCGTCGCCGAGGCGACCGTCCGGGCCGCGGCCTCCGGCTGCCGCGCCACGTACGCCGAGTCCGACCGCGTCTTCCACCGCGCCGTGCTCACCCTGTGCGGCAACGACCAGCTGGTCTCCGTGGCCGAGGATCTGCACCGCCGGTCCCAGTGGCCGCTCGTGGGCGGCCCCGTGTCGCACGGTCGGGCCGACCTGATGGCGGACGCGGCGCAGCACCTGACGCTGCTGGAGGCCCTGGGGGCGAGGGACGCGGACGTGGTGCAGGCGCTCGTGCGGGAGCATTGCGCGGGCCCGCGCTGACGGGACGGGAAACCGGACCGACCGGACCGGACCGGACCGACCGGACCGGACCGACCGGACCGGACCGGACCGACCGGACCGGACCGATTGGACCGACCGGACGGACCGACCGGACGGGACCGAAGGGGCCGAACGACCCCTCGCGGAACGGTAGTTGCCCGCCTCGGCCCGCGTCCCGCACGAGGTCGCCGGCCGGTCCGGTCGCCCTCCCGAGCCCCTACGCCGTGGCCGCCGGCGGTGCCACCAACTGCCGTGCCAGCCAGGTCGGTACGCCGCCCAGGAGACGGAACAGCCGCCGTGCCTCCTCGCGCAGGCGGGACGCCTCCGGCTCGCTCTCCGCGTCCGCCAGGGACACCAGGGCCGGAGCCGTACCCACCAGGTAGCCCAACTCCTCCCGGATACGCAGGGATTCGGCGAAACCATGACGGGCCTCGGCCGTGTCGCCGTCCCGCAGGGCGAGGCCCGCGAGATGACGCCAGGTGAAGGAGAGCAGCAGCGCGTCGGAGCGGGCCGCGGCGGCCGCGTGCGCGCGCCGGTAGGCCGCGCGCGCCGACTGCGGGGAACGGGTCAGGTTCTCCGCGAGCAGCCCGCGCCGGAAGTCGAGCAGGGGCCGCCCCGCCGCGTCCGCGGGGATCAGCGCGGCCGCCCGGCCGAGCGCGGCCCGCGCCTCGTCGGCCCGGTCACGCACCCCGTGCACCGTCGCCGTGTACGCCAAGTGCCCCCGTTCACAAGCGGCGGCGCCCCGCTCCTCGTCGGTGTGGGCCAGCGCTTCCGCCGTCCGCAGCGCGTCCTCCGCCTCCTGCCAGCCCTGCTCGGTGTAGAGACACCGTTCCACGAAGAGCGCGGCCCGCTGGACGGCCCCCGCCGCGCTGTCCGGCGGCAGCAGCGCCGCCGCGTCGGCCCAGCAGGCCCGCGAGCGCAGCCGCCACACCGCTGTCTGGAGGGGATCGTCACCAGCGGAACTTCCATTGCCAGACATGGCGGAATACGCCACGTTGCCCTCCCCAGGGTCCTGTCCTTCGGAGCAGCTCGAGGTCGCGGGGCCGGGCACGCACCTCTGCGGCGTTGTCGTCGGTTGCCGACGCTTCCCGTCGACGCCCTCCTCCGCCTTGCGGCTGCGCGCACCCAGCCCCGCTCACCGGCGTGACAAGGAACCGCCCCTCACCACCGACCTGATCCGAAGGACAGGCCCAGCACACCGTTGAGCTATGAGTGATGGCCGCATCTCAACACGGATCACGGCGCCGGGCCAAGGGGGCGGGTGAAGCTTTTCACAAAGTCGGGGGACTCCGGTGCCCCACGAGTTTCAGCTCATCCGCAGTGCCAGGAAGAAGTCCAGCTTGTCCTCGAGCCGCGAGAGGTCACGGCCCGTCAACTGCTCGATGCGGCCGACGCGGTAGCGCAGCGTGTTGACGTGCAGGTGGAGCCGGGACGCGCAGCGGGTCCAGGAACCGTCGCAGTCCAGGAACGCCTCCAGCGTCGGGATCAGCTCGGCGCGGTGCCGGCGGTCGTACTCGCGCAGCGGGTCCAGGAGGCGCGCGGTGAAGGCCCGGCGCACGTCGTCGGGGACGAACGGCAGTAGCAGGACGTGCGAGGCCAGCTCCTGGTGGCCCGCCGCGCACACCCGGCCCGGACGGGCCGCCGCCACCCGGCGGGCGTGCCGGGCCTCCTCCAGGGCGCCCCGCAGCCCCTCGGCCGAGTGCACCGCCGCGCTGACGCCGAGCGTGACCCGGCCGTCCCCGTCGAGACCCGCGGCAAGCGGTTCCTGTACGGAGGCCAGGAGGGCGTCGGCGAGGATGCCGGACTCGGAGCCGTCGTGCTCGCCGGAGACCGCCGGGAGCGGGACGAGGGCGATGGCCTCGTCCCCGGTGTGGGCGACGGCGATCCGGTCGGAGGGCTCGGGCCCGGTGGCCCGCGGGTCGACCAGGATCTCCTCCAGGAGCGACTGGGTCACCGGGCCGCCCTGGATCTCCCCGCCGTCCCACTCGACGCGTGCCACGACCACCTGCCAGTACGGCGCGGCCCCGAGCCCCGGGAGCAGCACCGGCGCCGCGACCCGCAGCCGGGCCGCGATCTCGGCGGGCGCCGCGCCCGTCTGGACGAGTTCGAGGATCTCCTGGGCGAGCCGTCTGCGCACCGTGCGCGCCGCGTCCCGCCGGTCCCGTTCGACCGAGATGAGCTGGGTGACGCCCTGGAGCAGGTCGAGCCGTTCCTCCGCCCAGTCCCCGGCGTCCGCCTCGACGGCGAGCAGCCAGTCCGACAGGACGGTCTCGCGCACGTCCCGCGCGGCATGGGCGGCCTGCGCGGCGCGCCCGCTGCTGCGGATCGGGAACAGGGAGTACGTCGCACCGCCGAGGATCACCCGGTGCGGACCCCGCCGGCCGGTGCGGACGGCCGCCAGGTGCTCGGCCGCCAGCTTCGCGCACACGTCCGCCGCGAGCACTGGTCCCGCCGTCTTCGGGCCGGCGACGAGCCGGCCCGCGGGGGACAGCACCCACGCCCGCAGGTCCAGGTCGGAGCCGAGCAGGTCCAGGACCACGTCCGGGCCGCCGCCCGCCGGGCCCGAGGTCATCATCCGGCGGTGCCGGTCGACGACCGCCGCGAGGTCCCCGGCACGCTCCCCGGACACCTGCCGTACGACGTGTTCGGTGATCGTCGCGAACGCCACCGACTCGTTCACCGCGAACAGCGGCAGCCGGTGCCGGGCGCAGGCCACGACCAGATCCTCGGGCACGTCACCCAGCTCGGCCTCACCGGCGGCGAGCGCGGCCACCCCGGCCTGCACCAGGAGCCGTACGAAAGACTCGGAGTCCGCGGCGTCCCGGCGCCAGGCCAGCCCCGTGAGGACCAGCTCACCGCCGGAGAGGTAGCGGCTGGGGTCCCGCAGGTCGGTGGTCATGACCCCGCGTACCGTGCGGTCCAGTTCCTCCTGGCCGCCGAGCAGCCGCAGGCCCAGCGCGTCGGTGTCCAGCAGTGCGCGCAGCCGCATTCTCGTCGCCGCCGTTCTTTGTCCGGAAATCTACGATGAAGGGTGAGGGGTCGCGGGGCGAGCGGGCCCCGGCGACGGGCTCCCGGCCCTCATGCCCACCCTCACGAGCGGCGTCTCAGATTGCCGGGTCGTTTCCCGTGTTTCCACGGGAGAACTGGGAGGTTACCGATGGCCTCCGTTCATACGAATCTACAAGATGACTGCCCCGACCAGCCAACTCCTTCATGGTTTCGGTGACTGACCCGGGCGGAGTACGGCGCGGTGTACTGACGACGATCCGCGTGAACAGCACATGAACGAGCCGGGACCGCCGCACCCGATCTGGCTCGAACCGAACGACTCACCAGACCAAGAAGAGAGCCGGTCATGGACTTCCTTCGCCCCGCCAGCTGGCAGGAGGCGCTCGCCGCGAAGGCCGAGCACCCCACCGCTGTGCCGATTGCGGGTGGCACCGATGTGATGGTCGAGATCAACTTCGATCACCGGCGGCCCGAGTACCTCCTCGACCTGGGCCGGATCGGCGACCTGTACGAATGGGAGGCCGGCGAGGACTCCGTGCGGCTCGGTGCCTCCGTCCCCTACACCCAGATCATGGAGAACCTGCGCTCCGAACTGCCCGGCCTGGCCCTCGCCTCGCACACGGTGGCCTCCCCGCAGATCCGCAACCGCGGCGGCGTCGGCGGCAACCTCGGCACCGCCTCCCCGGCCGGTGACGCCCACCCCGCCCTCCTCGCGGCCGGCGCCGAGGTCGAGGCCGAGTCGGTGCGCGGCTCCCGCCGCATCCCCATCGACGACTTCTACACCGGCGTGAAGCGCAACGCGCTCGCCGCCGACGAGCTGATCCGCGCCGTCCACATCAAGAAGGCCGACGGCCCCCAGCAGTACTCCAAGGTCGGCACCCGCAATGCCATGGTGATCGCGGTGTGCGCCTTCGGACTGGCCCTGCACCCCGAGACCCGTACCGTCCGCACCGGCATCGGCTCGGCCGCGCCGACCCCCGTCCGGGCCAGGACCGCGGAGGAGTTCCTCAACGCCGCGCTCGACGAAGGCGGTTTCTGGGACAACGGGAAGATCATCACCCCGTCGGTCGCCCAGCAGTTCGCCGACCTGTGCGCCGCAGCCTGCAACCCCATCGACGACGTCCGCGGCACCGCGAGCTACCGCCGCCACGCCGTCGGCGTCATGGCCCGCCGGACCCTGACCTGGACCTGGGAGTCGTACCGCGGCGCCCGCCGCACCACCGAGGGAGCTGCGTGATGCGCGTCAACTTCACCGTCAACGGACGCCCGCAGGAGGCCGACGACGTGTGGGAGGGCGAGTCCCTGCTGTACGTGCTCCGCGAGCGGCTCGGCCTGCCCGGCTCCAAGAACGCCTGCGAACAGGGTGAATGCGGTTCCTGCACCGTCCGTCTCGACGGCGTGCCGGTCTGCTCCTGCCTGGTCGCCGCAGGCCAGGCCGAGGGCCGCGAGGTCGTCACCGTCGAGGGGCTCGCGGACTTCGCCAGGCAGCGCTCCTGCGGGACGGGGACCGGGACGGGTACCGGCGACTGCTCCGGCCACGCGGACGCCACCGCGGACAGCGCACCGCGGGGCGTCTCCCTCGACGAGGCCAAGGCCTGGGCGGCGAGGCCGCAGGACTCCCACACCGGCGAGGGCGCCGAACTCTCCCCGGTCCAGCAGGCGTTCATCGACGCCGGCGCCGTCCAGTGCGGCTTCTGCACCCCCGGACTCCTGGTCGCAGCCGACGAGATGCTGGAACGCAACCCGGACCCGACCGACGCGGACATCCGCGAGGCGCTCTCGGGCAACCTGTGCCGCTGCACCGGTTACGAGAAGATCATGGACGCGGTCCGCCTGGCGGCCGCCCGGCAGGGAGAGGCGGTCTGACGGTGTCTGCATCCTCCACGTCCTCCCGCACCACGATGTCCTCCCCCAACGGCGTCCCCACCAAGATCACCCAGGGTTCGGGGACCAGGGGCGGCATCGGCGAGTCCACGCTCCGCCCGGACGGCATCCTCAAGGTCACCGGCGAGTTCGCGTACTCCTCCGACATGTGGCACGAGGACATGCTCTGGGGACAGATCCTGCGCTCCACGGTCGCGCACGCCGAGATCGTCTCCATCGACACCGCCGAGGCCCTCGCGCTGCCGGGCGTGTACGCCGTCATGACCTACGACGACCTGCCGACGCAGGTGCGCAACTACGGCCTGGAGATCCAGGACACCCCCGTCCTCGCCCACGGCAAGGTCCGCCACCACGGCGAACCGGTCGCGATCGTCGCGGCCGACCACCCGGAGACCGCCCGCCGGGCCGCCGCCAAGATCAAGGTCGAGTACCGCGAACTGCCCGTCATCACCGACGAGGCGTCCGCGACCGCCCCCGACGCGATCCACGTCCACGAGGGCCGCGACGACCACCACATCGGCCACGTCGCGCACCCCAACATCGTCCACCGCCAGCCGATCGTCCGCGGCGACGCCACCAGGGCCGCCGCGAAGGCCGACGTCGTGGTCAGGGGCGAGTACTACTTCGGCATGCAGGACCAGGCCTTCCTCGGCCCCGAGTCCGGCCTCGCCGTGCCCGAGGAGGACGGTGGCGTCCACCTCTACATCGCCACCCAGTGGCTGCACTCCGACCTGCGTCAGATCGCGCCCGTCCTCGGACTGCCCGAGGACAAGGTCCGCATGACGCTGGCCGGCGTCGGCGGCGCCTTCGGCGGACGCGAGGACCTGTCCATGCAGATCCACGCCTGCCTGCTGGCACTGCGCACCGGAAAACCCGTCAAAATCGTCTACAACCGTTTCGAGTCCTTCTTCGGCCACGTCCACCGACACCCGGCCCGCCTGTACTACGAGCACGGCGCGACCAAGGACGGCAAGCTCACCCACGTGAAGTGCCGCATCGTCCTCGACGGCGGCGCGTACGCCTCCGCCTCCCCGGCCGTCGTCGGCAACGCGGCCTCCCTCGGCGTCGGCCCGTACGTGGTCGACGACGTGGAGGTCGAGGCCCTCGCCCTCTACACCAACAACCCGCCCTGCGGCGCGATGCGCGGCTTCGGCGCGGTCCAGGCGTGCTTCGCCTACGAGGCGCAGATGGACAAGGTGGCGAAGGAACTGGGCCTGGACCCGGTGGAGTTCCGTCGGCGCAACGCCATGGAACAGGGCTCGGTCCTGCCGACCGGCCAGAGCGTGGACTCCCCGGCCCCGGTCGCCGAACTCCTGCGCCGCGTCAAGGCGATGCCCCTGCCGCCCGAGCGCCAGTGGGAGTCCAGCGAGGGCGCGGACGTACGGCAGCTGCCCGGCGGTCTGTCCAACACCACGCACGGTGAAGGCGTCGTGCGGGGAATCGGTTACGCGGTCGGCATCAAGAACGTCGGCTTCTCCGAGGGCTTCGACGACTACTCGACCGCCCGCGTGCGGATGGAGGTCGTCGGCGGTGAGCCGGTGGCCACCGTGCACACCGCGATGGCGGAGGTCGGTCAGGGCGGGGTCACCGTGCACGCGCAGATCGCCCGCACCGAGCTGGGCGTCGCCCAGATCACCATTCATCCGGCCAACACGGAGGTGGGCAGCGCCGGTTCGACCTCGGCCTCGCGGCAGACGTACGTCACCGGCGGCGCCGTGAAGAACTCCTGCGAGCTGGTCCGGGAGAAGGTGCTGGACATCGGGCGCCGCAGGTTCGGCTCCTACCACCCGGCCTGGGCCACCGCCGAACTGCTGCTGGAGGGCGGCAAGGTCGTCACCGACGGCGGTGAGGTGCTCGCCGACCTGGTGGACGTCCTCGGCGACGAGGCCGTGGAGGTCGAGGCGGAGTGGCGCCACCGGCCCACCGAACCCTTCGACCTGCGCACCGGCCAGGGCTTCGGCCATGTGCAGTACTCCTTCGCCGCCCACCGCGCGGTCGTCGAGGTCGACACCGAACTGGGCATGGTCAAGGTCGTCGAACTGGCCTGCGCCCAGGACGTCGGCAAGGCCCTCAACCCGCTGTCGGTGCTCGGCCAGATCCAGGGCGGCACCGTCCAGGGGCTGGGCATCGCGGTGATGGAGGAGATCATCGTCGACCCGAAGACCGCGAAGGTGCGCAACCCGTCCTTCACGGACTACCTGATCCCGACCATCCTCGACACGCCGACCATCCCGGTCGACGTCCTCGAACTCGCCGACGACCACGCCCCGTACGGGCTGCGCGGCGTCGGTGAGGCACCGACCCTGTCCTCGACCCCGGCGGTGCTCGCGGCGATCCGCGACGCCACCGGACTGGAGCTGAACAGGACACCGGTCCGGCCCGAACACCTCACCGGAACAGCCCCTTCCACGGACTGAACCGGTAAGCCCGACCGGCACATGGGGGTGGGAGAAGGAGCCCCGCGACGCCGCCCCCCTTGCCGGTCGGGCTGAGTCCGCCCGGGGCGCGCCGAGTTCGCGCCCCGGGTCCCCAACTGTTCGTCCTGGGCCGTCCCCCGGGTCGTGCACATCCCAAATCCCGCGACCGCCGACGGCAACAGCGGGTGTCCCTGTGAACCTTGGGAGACGGCACCATGACCCAGCAGTCCCTGGAGCCCAGGACCACAGCCGAAGACGCGGGCGAGGGAACCCGCGTCCCGGCCGGCAGGTCCTGGCTCGACCGGTACTTCCACATGTCCCAGCGAGGATCGACGCTCACGCGTGAAGTGCGCGGCGGCGTCACCACCTTCATGGCGATGGCGTACATCCTCCTGCTCAACCCCCTGATCCTGTCCGGCAAGGACGTGTCGGGGGCCACCCTCGGCCAGCAGGCCCTGATCACCGCGACCGCGTTCGCCGCCGCCCTCAGCACCCTGCTGATGGGCTTCGCCGGCAAGGTGCCCCTCGCGCTCGCCGCCGGCCTCTCCGTCTCCGGAGTCCTCGCCTCCCAGGTCGCCCCGCAGATGACCTGGCCCCAGGCGATGGGCATGTGCGTGATCTACGGCGTGGTCATCATGCTGCTGGTCGTCACCGGCCTTCGCGAGATGATCATGAACGCGATCCCGCTCGCCCTCAAGCACGCGATCACCATGGGCATCGGCCTGTTCGTCGCCCTGATCGGCTTCTACAAGGCCGGCTTCGTCCACCAGGGCGAGGCGACCCCCGTCTCGCTCGGCCCGGCGGGCGAACTGGCCGGCTGGCCGGTGCTCCTGTTCGCCGTCACCCTCCTCGCCATCTTCATGCTCCAGGCACGCGGCATCCCCGGCGCCATCCTGATCGGCATCGTCGGCGGCACCGTACTCGCCGTCCTGCTCAACGCCCTGGACGTCATCGACCCGGAGCAGTGGGCGAGCGGCGCCCCCGAACTGCACGGCAGCGCCGTCTCGATGCCCGACTTCTCGCTCCTCGGCCACGTCGAGTTCGGCGGCTGGGGCGAGGTCGGCGCGATGACCGTCGGCATGATCGTGTTCACGCTCGTGCTCGCCGGGTTCTTCGACGCGATGGCCACCATCATCGGCGTCGGCACCGAGGCGAAACTCGCCGACGACCAGGGCCGGATGCCGGGCCTGTCCAAGGCGCTGTTCGTCGACGGAGCGGGCGGCGCGATCGGCGGCGTCGCCGGCGCCTCCGGCCAGACCGTGTTCGTCGAATCGGCGACCGGCGTCGGCGAGGGCGCCAGGACCGGCCTCTCCTCGGTCGTCACCGGCCTGTTCTTCGCTGCCTGCCTCTTCTTCACCCCGCTGACGGCGATCGTGCCGGGCGAGGTCGCCGCCGCGGCCCTGGTGGTCATCGGCGCCATGATGATGATGAACGCCCGCCATGTGGACTGGTCCGACCGGGCCACCGCCGTCCCGGTCTTCCTCACCGTCGTCATCATGCCGTTCACCTACTCGATCACCGCGGGCGTCGCGGCCGGCGTCATCTCCTACGTCGCCATCAAGACCGCCCAGGGCAAGGCCAGGGAGATCGGCGCCTTCATGTGGGGGCTGACGGTGATCTTCCTGGTGTACTTCGCCCTCAACCCCATCGAGAGCTGGCTCGGCGTCCACTAGCCGCAACCGCAACCGCAACCGCAACCGCAACCGCAAGTCGCAACCACAACCGCATCCCTACCCGCAACCGCCCTCCGCACGACCGCAGTCAGGAGACCGAGACATGCTGGACATCGCCGAAGAGCTGAACCGGTGGGTCGAGCAGGGCCGTGACTTCGCCGTCGCCACCGTGGTGGCCGTCGGCGGCAGCGCGCCCCGCCTGCCCGGCGCCGCCCTCGCGGTGGACGCCGACGGCACGGCGATCGGCTCGGTCTCCGGCGGCTGTGTGGAGGGCGCGGTGTACGACCTGTGCCGAGGGGCCCTCGCCGACGGGGAGCCGGTCCTCGAACGCTTCGGCTACAGCGACGACGACGCCTTCACCGTCGGCCTGACCTGCGGCGGCGTCATCGACATCCTCGTCACCCCGGTGCGGGCCGGCGACCCCGTCCGCCCGGTCGTCACGGCCGGTCTGCGGGCCGCGGCCGCCGGTACGCCGGCGGCGCTGGCCCGCGTCGTCGGCGGCCCGGCCGAACTCCTGGGCCGCGCACTGCTCGTAGGGCCCGACGGCACCTGCGACGGCGGCTTCGGCGCCCATCCGGAACTGGACCGTACGGTGGCCGCAGAGGCCGCCGCCTTCCTCGACACGGGCCGCACCGGCACCCTGGAGATCGGCGAACAGGGCTCCCGGTGCGGGGCCCCGCTCACCGTCCTCGTCGAGGCCTCGGTGCCGCCGCCCCGGATGATCGTCTTCGGCGCGATCGACTTCGCCTCGGCGCTGGTGCGGATCGGCAGGTTCCTCGGCTACCGCGTCACGGTGTGCGACGCCCGCCCGGTGTTCGCCACGCGTAACCGCTTCCCCGAGGCCGACGAGATCGTCGTCGACTGGCCGCACCGGTACCTGGAGCGCACGGAGGTGGACGCGCGGACGGTGCTGTGCGTCCTGACCCACGACGCCAAGTTCGACGTCCCGTTGCTCCGGCTCGCCCTGCGGCTTCCGGTCGCCTACGTCGGCGCCATGGGCTCGCGCCGCACCCACCTGGACCGCAACGCACGGCTCCGCGAGGTCGGCGTCACCGAACTGGAGCTGGCCCGGCTGCGGTCACCCATCGGCCTCGACCTGGGCGCCCGTACGCCCGAGGAGACCGCCCTGTCCATCGCCGCGGAGATCGTCGCGAACCGGCGGGGCGGCAGTGGCGTCGCGCTGACCGGCGCGCACACCCCGATCCATCACGATCCGGCGTCGGCGCCGGCCGGGAGGCTCGGCTCGGTCGCCTGAGCAGGGACCCGCCGCCCGAGCCCGCGCGGTAACCGGTGTCTGGACGGTTTCCGGCGGACCCCCGGCTGGTCCGGCCGGGCGAACGCGTGGTGCGGGTCGCCCGACCAGCTCAGCCGCACGAAGCGCGGCAGCTCGCCTACGATGCCCGCGCCGCCCGCACGCCGGCGTCAGGGACGGCGCAGCAGCCGGTTGGCCGCCCGGCCGAACACCGCCCGGACGAGGGGGCGCAGGAGCGGATCGAGGAAGGGCGGTACGAGGCGTGGGCGGAGTTCCTCGCGCCAGATGACCCGGGTCCGGCCGCCGGGCCCGGGACGGACCTCGATCTCGGCCCAGCCCCGGACCGAGCGCCCCCGCTTCTCCAGCCGGCACAGGCCCGCTCCGCCGTCCTCCGGCGGGCACCAGACGGTGACCTCCATGCGGTCGTCGAAGGCGAACGGCCCGATCCCGGTCCGGGCCACGAACACGGTGCCCTCCCGGTTCGGCCCGGGAGTGACCACGGTGACGCGGGTCAGCGGGACCACGTCCGCGTGCCGGGTCCACCCGGTGAGGCGGCGCCAGGCCTCGTCGAGGGGGAGCGGTGCCGTGCGTGCGAACTCGAAGGTGACCACGAGGCGATCGTAGGGAGTCCGGTGCGCCGGGCGGCGGGTTCCCCGGCGACTCACACCGTTGGCGCAGTGCTGGAGGGCAGCGCGGACGTACCGCAGGCGTACAGAAAGCGTTTCCGCAACGTCTGCGAACCGGTCAGCGGTACACCTTCCCGGGCTCCGCCCGCCCCGGCGCGAGGAGTTGGGGCACGGTTACGAAGACGTAACCGCGTTCTTTGAGCGCGTCGATGATTCCGGGCACCGCGGGCACGGTCCCGGCGTAGATGTCGTGCAGCAGGATGATGCCGTCCCGCTCGGCCCGGTCGAGGACGCGACGCCGGATCAGCGCGGAGTCCTGCGTCGTGTAGTCCTTGGCGGTCACGGTCCACAGCACCTCGGCGAGGCCCAGCTCCCGGCAGACCTCGTGCACGGTGTCGTCGGTACGGCCCTGGGGCGGGCGCATCAGGGTGGGCCGGCGGCCGGTGAGCCGCTCTATCTCCCGGTTGGGGCGCTCCAGTTCCTCGCGTATCTCCCCCGGTTCCAGCTCGGTGAGGATCCGGTGGTCCCAGGTGTGGCTGGCGACCTCATGGCCCTCGTCGGCCATGCGGGCGACGAGCTGCGGGTACTTCTCGATGTGGTTCCTGCCGAGGAGGAAGAAGGTCGCCGGGACCTGTCTCTCCTTCAGGATGTCCAGCAGGCGGGCGGAGTTCTCGCTCGGGCCCGCGTCGAAGGTGAGGGCGACGCACTTCGCCTCACGGCAGTCGACGGTGCCGAAGCGGGCCGCCTGCGCGGTGGACCGGGGCTCGGCACGGACCGCGCTCGGCGCGGTGGCGTCGAGCCCCGCGCAGCCCGTCAGAGCCAGCGGGAGAGCCAGGGCCAGGCAGACGGCGGCGACACCGGTGCGGGCCGCGCGGAACGGGATCCCCGTTTTCTTCATCTTCTTGGTCGGAGAAGGCATGTCGGGACTATACACAGAGAGTATAGCGGGTGACCTGGGATTATTTCCGGTTCACGCGCGAAAAGGTGTGCGCCCGGACGGAGGTGCCGTCCGGGCGCACGCGGTGGATCCCGTGGGGTCAGAGAGGGTGCCTCACTGGGTGTAGTACGTCGCGTCCGCGCGGTCCGTCGCCGTGCTCGGCACCTGTATGTACAGCAGGTGTTCGTAGTGCCGGAGGTAGCGGCCCGCGTAGTTGTACGACTCGTAGGACACCCCCGCCGCGTCGGAGAGGCCCGCCCGCCGGCTGAACGTGGCGTCGGCCGCGAACTGCGCGGTGCCGTCGTTCTTCTCCACCCACGCCTCGAAGTTCTTGTGCCGCAGGTAGTAGCCGGGGAAGTTGGCGGACTCCAGCGACACCGTGCCGCTGCCGGCGAGGCCGGGCACGACCCGGAACTGCGAGTCCGCGAGCGGGCTCACGTTCGCCTCGACGCGGGCGCGGTACTCCCAGTGCCGGATGAAGCGGTCCGCGAGGTTGTACGAGGAGAAGCGCTGCGGGGTCACCCCGTCGGCGACCGGGATGCCGAAGTCGGGGGTGCCGTCGGCCTTCCAGTACAGCTTCTGCACGCGGGTGCGGCGGTTGGGGTCGTTCAGCGGGTCGCCGGTGATGTCCTTGTAGCTGCGGTCGTGGTAGACGAGGACGTCGGACTTGCCGTCCTCGGAGACGGTGAACGAGTTGTGGCCGGGCCCGTACTGCGAGGTCGCGGCGCTGGACCTGAAGACCGGCTGCGAACCCTTCGACCAGGACGCCGGGTTGGTGAGGTCGGCGGTCGCGGAGGCGGTCAGCAGACCGAGGCAGTAGTTGGCGTCGGTCGCGCTCGCCGAGTAGCTCATGAAGACCTTGCCGCCGCGCTGGATGACGGCCGGTCCCTCGTTGACCTTGAAGCCGACGGTCTCCCAGGACAGGGTGGGCTGCGAGATCTCCGCCGGAGTGCCGGTGATCGTCCAGGGGTTGGCCATCTTCGCGATGAACAGGCTGGTGTTGTTCTGCTCGGCCGGGTTGCGCTGCGCCCAGGAGAGGTAGCGCTCGCCGTTCACGACGAACGTGGTGGCGTCCAGGGAGAAGCTCTCCCAGGTGGTCTTGATCTGCCCCTTCTCGGCCCAGGTGGCGGTGAGCGGGTTGCTGCCGGTGCCCTCCAGGACGTACATCCGGATCGCCCAGATGTCATTGGTGGCGCCGGCCGCGAAGTAGACGTACCACTTGCCGTCGATGAAGTGGATCTCCGGTGCCCAGATGTGGGCGCCCATGGCCCCGCTGGCGTGCTTGGTCCAGATCGTGGTCTCGGGGGCCGTCGACAGGCCCTGGATGGTCGTCGCCCGCCGCAGCACGATGCGGTCGTACTCGGGGACCGAGGCGGTGAAGTAGTAGTAACCGTCCGTGTGCTTGAAGATGTGCGGGTCGGCGCGCTTCTCCGCGATCGGGTTGGTGTAGGTCACGGCGGGGGAGTCGGGCACGGCGGCCTGTGCGGTGCCGGCGGGACCGGCGAAGCAGGTGGCCGCCACGGCCATCAGCACGGCCGTGATCAGACGTAGGGCATTGCGTCTCAAGGGGGTGCTCCGGGATCGCAGGGGGACGACGCTGTTCTCGGGGAGAGGCGTGAGAGGGCCGGCCGGCGGGGAGGTGCGGCGCGCGGTCAGCGCGCGGGTACGCCGACGAAGCGTCCGAGGCATACCGGACCTCCCTTGTCCGTCATTTCGAACACAGTTCGTAACTTCGGCCAGAAGATAGGACGCGGACCTGGCCCCGTCAATGGTTTCGGCAAGCGGTTGTCGAAGCCGGGCGAACCGGCGGAGCCGGCGCCGGTGGCGACAGGGTTAGCCTCTCCCCATGAGCACCGACACGAAGCCCACCTCCCGGGACCGGCTGCTGGAGGCCGCCGCGGCCCTCGCCTACAGCGAAGGCGTCGGGATCGGCGTCGAGGCACTCTGCAAGGCGGCCGGGGTGTCCAAGCGCTCGATGTACCAGCTCTTCGAGAGCAAGGACGAGCTGCTGGCCGCGAGCCTGGACCGGCGTGCCGCGGCCTACACCGACCTGCTGCTTCCCGCCGCCGGGGACGGGCGGACGGCGCGCGAGCACATCCTCCACGTCTTCGAGCGGGTGCGGGAACAGGCGGGCCTGCCCGGCTACCACGGGTGTCCCTTCCTCGCCGTCCAGGTCGAACTCAAGGACGCCGAACACCCCGCCAGCCGGGTCGCCCGGCGGGTCAAGGACGGGCTGACGGACTTCTTCCGGGCCGAGGCCGAAAGGGGCGGCGCGACGGATCCCGCCCTGCTGGCCCGTCAGTTGACCCTCGTCTTCGACGGAGCGAGCGCCCGCGCCGGCATCGGGGCCGACGACCTCGCCGAGCTGATCCTGCCGACGGTGACCACGCTGCTGGACGCCGCGGGTGTGCGGTGAGCCGGTAAGTGCCGACGCGAGGTGCGCCGGCGTCGGCCGGGGCGTCACCGTTGTGACCGGTGACGCGCGTGACCGTGCCCGGTATCCTCGGTGTTCGCGGGGCCCTGGTGGCCGACCGGTCCGCAGTGCACGTCCGAACCCCGGAGGATGAGATGGCGCACGAAGACAGAGCCCCGGACACCGCCGAGGCGGCCCGTCGTGCCCGGTTCGGCGCGCTGCCGGAGCGGATCACCCCGGCGGAGATGGTCGAGGAGAAGCCGGCGAGCGCCGTCGACCCGGCGCGCAACAACTTCAACGACGACGAGTGGCTCGTCCGCATGGGCGCCTTCTGAGCCCGGGAGCCCTCACCCGGCGGTGATCTGCCGCGTCCCCTCTTGCGGGCGCGGTGGGCAGCCGCTTTCACCCGGTTTCCGCACGACTCCATGCCGCACCACTGACGGCGGGCCCCACGGGACCGGTCGAGGTGGACGCGGGTGCACTCGGGATCGCCGCACTCCACCGTTCACCCGAACTCGCGAGTCTTCGGCTGAACGTTCATATGCGGCAATCTTCCCGTTCCGGAAACGGTGCTCAGGCCTGTCGCGGATCATGGACGGGCCGAAAGGGACGGGTCGGCAACGGCTTTTGTCGGCTGTGCCGCCGCCCGCTCCCCGCGACACCAGGAGTCCGCATGACCACACCGCGCATCGACCTCGCCCACCCCGGCGACCTGGCACCCGCGGACCTCGCGAGGTGGAACGACCTGCGCGCCACGACCGCGACCGTCGCGAACCCCTTCATGAGCGCCGAGTTCACCCAGGCCGTCGGCCGGGTCCGCCCCGACACCCGGGTGGCCGTCCTGCGGCGGGGGAGCCGGCCCGTCGGCTACTTCCCCCACCAGCGCGGACGCTGGGGCTACGGCCGGGCGGTCGGGCTCGGCGTCTCCGACTGCCAGGGCGCCGTACTCCAGCCCGACGTCCACCTGGAGGCGCAGTACCTGATGCGCGCCTGCTCCCTCAACGCCTGGGAGTTCAACCATCTCGAAAGCGGTCAGGAACTGTTTCTGCCGTACGCCACCGGGCAGTTCGCCTCACCCGTCGTCGACCTCACCGACGGCTTCGAACGGTACGAGCGGCATCTGCGCGAGCACGCGCGCGGCTTCCTCAAGACGGCCAGGGCGCAGGAACGCCGGATGGCCCGCCACCTCGGCCCGCTGCGTTTCGTCCACGACGAACGCGACCCCGCCGCCCTGCGCGCCCTCATCGCCTGGAAGTCCGCCCACTACCGGCGCACCGGCCGCCGCGACCCCTTCGCCCAGCCCTGGATCACCCGGCTCGTCGACCTCCTGGCAGGCACCACCGCACCGCACTGCTCCGGTGTCCTGTCGGTGCTCTACGCCGCCGACCGGCCCGTCGCCGCCCACTTCGGTCTGCGCTCCCGCACCGTCTTCTCCTGCTGGTTCCCCTCCTACGACCGCACCCTCGCCACCTACTCGCCCGGCCGCGTCCTCTACCTGCGCATGATCGAGGCAGCCGCCGCGTCCGGCGTCCGCCTCTTCGACTTCGGCCGGGGTGAGGCGGCGTACAAGAACTCCTTCAAGACCGGTGACCTCCTGGTCCACGAGGGAGCGCTGCGCACGACCGGTCCGGGAGCCGCTCTGCACTGGCTCCGCCGTGAACCCGTACGCGCCGCACACCGACTGGTCCGCGACCATCCCGCCCTGAAACAGGTGGCACTGCGCACGCTGCACGCGGTGGGCACGGCACGCGGGCGCTGACCGCCGCGCCCCGGCTCCCCGCCGGGTCCCCGCCCCGGCGCCCGGCACGCGTGGCGGGCGCCGGGCAGGCGGTGTTCTGCCGGCCGTCCGGGACGGGTCCGCAGGTGCAGCGGCTGCACCGGGCGATGCCGAACGCGGACACGGTCTGCGAACCCCGTTTCACCGTGCCCCGGTCCGCGGTCGCCGCGCCGGTCATGGCCTTCGGGGGCCGACGGGCGTACCGACGGGCGTGACCGCGCGTGATTGCGCTGCTCGATCAGACGTGGCTAGGGTGTCACTAGCCAAATTTGATTAGCTCAGGAGGGGTCATGCCGGAGAAGGACCAGCCGCAGCGGACGGAACAGCAGGACGAGGCGCCCCTGGACAGTCCCACGGGGTGGGTGGCGGCGCACATCCGCCGTTACGACCGCAGCGGCGGGAAGGAGGGGCAGAAGTGGTACGGGCTCGACACGCTGCTCCTGACCACCCGCGGCCGGAGATCGGGCCGGCTCCGCCGCACCGCGGTGATCTACGGCCGGGACGGCGGCAACATCATCGTCGTCGGATCGAACGGGGGAAAACCCGAGCACCCCTTGTGGTACCTCAACCTCGTCGCCTCACCCCAGGCCCACGTCCAGATCGGTGAGGAACATCTGCAGATGCGGGCCCGCACGGCGACCGCCGAGGAGAAGCCGGATCTCTGGAAGCTGATGACGGGGCTCTTTCCCCAGTACAAGAGCTACCAGAAGCAGACCGACCGGGAGATTCCGGTGGTCATCCTGGAGCCCGTCGAGCCGTGATCGCCTACGGCCCAGTACGGCCGGCGATATAGGCCAGAAACTGGCCTCGATCCCCGCTATCGTCCTCGCATGAGGAAGACGAGGACGACGTCCACCGCCCTGGCCCCGCTGCTCGGCCCCCGCGCCCTCAACCGGGCCACCCTCGACCGCCAGCTCCTCCTGAGCCGGTCCGCGCTGTCGGCGAAGTCCGCGGTGGAGCACCTCGTCGGTCTCCAGGCGCAGAACGTGAAGCCGCCGTACTTCGCTCTCGCCGCCCGTCTCGACGGCTTCGCCCCGGAGCAACTGTCGACGCTCATGGCCGGCCGCGAGGTGGTCCGCATCGTGACCATGCGCTCGACCATCCACACGCACACCGCGGACGACTGCCTGACCCTGCGGCCGCTGGTGCAGCCCGCCCGCGACCGGGAGCTGACGATCTTCCGCAAAGGGCTGGAGGGAGTCGACCTCGACCGGCTGGCCGCCCTCGCCCGTGACCTCGTGGAGGCCGAGCCGCGCACCATGAATCAGTTGCGGGAGGCGCTTTCCGCCGAGTGGCCGGACGCCGATCCGCAGGCCCTCGCGATCGCCGCCCGCTGCAAGCTCCCGCTGGTTCAGGTCACCCCGCGCGGCCTGTGGGGCAGGAGCGGGCAGGTCGTGCTCACCACCGCCGAACACTGGCTGGGCCGCCCCGCGGAGCCGGCCCCGGCACCCGACGCCGTCGCCCTGCGCTACCTCGCCGCCTTCGGTCCGGCCTCCGTCAAGGACATGCAGACCTGGTCCGGACTGACCCGGCTGCGCGAGGCCTTCGAACGCCTGCGCCCACAACTCGTCACCTTCCGCGACGAGAACGGCGTCGAACTCTTCGACCTGCCCGACGCCCCGCGCCCGGACCCGGACACCCCGGCCCCGCCGCGGTTCCTGCCCGAGTTCGACAACCTGCTGCTCTCCCACGCCGACCGCGCCCGGGTCGTCCCCCCCGAGCACCGGGGCCGTTCCTGGCAGGGCAACCAGGCCTACCGCACGCTCCTCGTCGACGGCTTCCTCGCCGGTGTGTGGAAACTGGAGGCGGACACCCTCGTCGTCGAGCCGTTCACCCCGCTCGGCAGGGAACGGCAACAGGAGGTGACGGCCGAGGGGGAGCGGCTGCTGAAGGCGATGTACGGGGAACCGGCGTCGTACGACATCCGTTTCGGCACGGTGCTCCGGTAGGGCCCGGCCGTCCGGGGACCGTGCGAGGACGTGGAGAGGGGGCGCTGCGGGCCGCTCGTGGAGGCTCGCAGCGCCCCCCGGTCTTTCACCTGAGGGGTGCTCAGGGGTTCTTCAGGGTCACGCGGTAACCGTGTACTACGAGTTCACCTGCGCGCTCACGAGGCTGGAGAAGGTGGTCAGCCGGGTGTAGACACCCGGGTAACCGGCTTCCGCGCAGCCCTCGCCCCATGAAGTGATACCTGCCAGGACGCCCCCGATGAGCAGGGGACCGCCGCTGTCGCCCTGGCAGGTGTCTACGCCGCCGGATGTGTATCCGGCGCAGACCATGTCGCTCGCGACGAAGTCGGAGCCGTAGCTGCTCGCACAGCTGGTGTTGGACACGATCGGCACGGTCGCGGTGCGCAGCTGGTTGGAGGAGCTGCCGCTCGCGGAGGTCGTGCCCCAGCCGAGCACCCGGGCGGTGGTGCCGGCCGCGTACAGGCTGGTCTGGGAGGAGGTGACGTACGACGCCTTGGTGTAGGGCATCGACGTCGACAGGGTCAGGACGGCCACGTCGTCGCCGTTGGTGGCGTCCGTGTAGTCCGGGTGGATCCAGATCTTGCTGACCCGGCTGACCGTGCCGTTCGTGCCGTTGAGGTAGGTGCGGCCGCCGACGACCCGCACGCTGCCGGTCGTCTCACCGACCATGCAGTGCGCGGCGGTGACCACCTTGGTCGCCGACACGAGCGTGCCGCCGCAGAACTGGTTCTGCGAGGCGTCCGTGATCTGCATCATGAACGGGTACGCGGTCGTCGTGGTCGTGCTGCCGCCGACGATCGGCTGGGGGGCTGCCACAGCGGTGGGGGCGCTGAGCAGTGCGGTCGCGACCGCTGCGGCCGAGGCCGCGACGAGGGCCGCGGCCTTCTTGGCACGGGTGATCCCGAACATCGATCTCCTTGCTGGGGGCAGTTGCCGGTGGGGGGTCGCGCGGGTGTGGGGGGAATGCACGGGAGTCGCGGGACCGACCCCCGTGTGCCCGGCGAGCGGCACGTCCCTTACGCTAGGACCGGGTGCCCCTCGACCCCAATGAGGGACTCCCCTAAGGGAGTTGGGGAGGGAAAACCCTCGGTCGATCCGGGAACCGGCGCTCTGGGAATCCCGTCCGCGGCAGTTCCGTCCGTCGGCAATCGCGTCCACCGGGCCGTCGTGGTCGGTGATCGGTGTCGGTGAGCGGTTGGACAACCGCGCCCGCGCGGTCGGTGAAGCCACGCGTCAGTGAACCCGCGCAGTCAGTGAACCCGCATGGTCCTCAGTTCGCGTGGCGCCCCGCCGCCAGCCGGACGATGTCCACCCGCGAGCGGATCCCCAGCTTGCGGTAGACCCGCGTCAGGGTCGCCTCCACCGTCTTGACGCTGATGAACAACCGGGCGGCTATCTCCCGGTTGGTGGCGCCCTCCATCACCAGCGCGGCCACCTGACGCTCCATCGACGCCAGCCCCTCCAGCGCGTCGAACGCGGGAACCGGCTCCGGCACGGCGGCCGTACCGGCCGAATCCTGCGCGCCGGCCGCCTCGACCTGCCGCAGCCACGGCAGCGCCCGGCACCGCCGGAACAACCGCGCCGCCTCGTCGTACGACGTCGGACCCGGCCTCCGGGTACGCAGCCGGGCCATGGCGAACGCCGCCCGCGCCTCCTCCAGCCCGTACCCCAGCTTGGCGAACCGGTCCTGAACAGACGTCAGCCGGACCAGCGCACCCTCCCGGTCGCCCTGCGCGGCCCGCACCAGCGCCTCCGCCCGGTCCAGCACCGCCAGGATGCTCTCCCGGCCCAGCCGGAGCGCGTGCGCGCGCGTGACGTCGATGAGTTCCTGCGCCTCACCCGGCTCGCCCACCCGGACCAGAGCCTCGGCGAAGTCGCCCTGCCAGCGGCCGCGGGCCGGGTCGTTGATGCCGAGGCCCACCTCCAGCTCCCGCACCCGGCGCAGCGAGGCCACCGCTCCCGCGGCGTCCCCTGCGACCGACTGGGCGTGGCCCAGCGCGGCCAGAGCCCGTGACAGGTACATCTGGTCGCCGTCCTCCTCGGCGCGCCCGGTGGCCTCCCTGGCCAGCTCAAGCGCACGGCTCACCTCACCGCCGGACGCCTCGGCGAGGGAGGTGAGCATCGCGGAGGCACCCAGGCCGATACCCGAGTCGCGGGCCAGCCGCAGGCTCTCGCGGGCCAGGTCCAGGGCGCGCCCGCAGTGCCCGGAACGCAGCTCCGTCTCGGCGAGGAAACGCTGGAAGTGCACCTCGCTCTCGACCATGCCGCGCCGGCGCGCCTCGCGCAGCAACGCCGTGATCGTCGAGCGGGCCTCGGGCAGCTGATCGCTCATCAGCAGCCAGCGGAACCTGGCCATGCCGGTCCCGTTGTGATGGCACGCCACATACGGGTCCTGAGGCTCCTTCAGCGCCCGCTTGATCGTCGCGGGCGCGCCCGGATGGCCCATGAGCGTCTCCGTCGAGGCCTGGAGGGCCAGCGCCATCAGCTCGTTGCGCCGGTCGCCGCCGAGCGCTGCCAGCTCCGCGGCGTGCGCCGCCTGCTCGCGGGCCTCCGCGAAGTCGCCCTGGACGACCAGCCCGCGCCAGGCCAGCTGGTAGTGGACCTGCGCGAGCAGCACGGGGTCGTCGCCCGCGTCGGCGAGCACCTGCGGATAGACGGCGTCGACGTCACCGAGGGCCTGCCCGGCCGCCTCGATCACCACCATCCACGCCCGCACCCGCTCGGCGGGCGCCGTAGCCCGGGTCAGCACCTCGTGGGCGATGTCCCTGGCGAGGTCCACCTCGCCCGCGATGATCGCGTCCTCGGCGGCCTCCAGCCGCCGCTCGTCCGGGCCCGGCCCGCCGTCCTCGGCAGTGTGCCGGGCGGCGGTGTGCCGGGCCGGGGTGTGTCGGGCCGCGAGCAGCCCGAGCGAGGCGGCCACCGAGGGCGCGCCGCGGTCCCGGGCCAGCGTGGCGGCCTCGGCGAGCCGGGCGGCCACCTGCGGATCGGTACCGGTGGTCGACAGCGCGAGATGTCGGGCCCGCTCGATCGGATCGGACGCGGCCGTGGACAGCGCGGTGTGCGCGGCCCGCCGCTCCTGCGCCGGCGCCTCCGCGTACAGCGCCGCCGAGATCAACGGATGCGCGAACCGTACGGCCGGCCCCTCGGGCTCCGTCGCCAGCAGCCCCAGCGCCGCCGCCTGGGCGGTCTCGGCCTCGGCGTTCTCCCGGCCGGCCGCGTGCAGCAGCGCCAGCGTGGGACGGGCGCCCGCGCTGGCCACGAGCAGGGTGCGGCGGGCCTCGCCGGACAGCATGTCGAGGCGGCTCAGCACCAGGGCGCGCAGCGAGGTCGGCACCGGCAGCGGCTCGCCGGGGCGCGGTGGGGTCGGGTTCTCGCCGAGGGCACGGCCCAGCTCCAGGGCGAACAGGGGGTTGCCGCCACTGGTGCGGTGGATCTCGCGGACCGTGGAACGGGGCAGGTCCGTGTAGCCCCGGTGGTCGAGCAGCGTGGACACCTGGGCGGGGGAGAGCGGGTTCAGGCGGACGGCGAGGGTGTCGGGCGGGGACGCGCGTAGATGGCGGTCGTACTCCTGACCCTCGGTCCGGACCGCGCACAGCAGTTGCACAGGCGTGTCGCCCAGGCGGCGGGCGGCGAAGCCGAGGAGTTCGGCGCTGGCCGAGTCGAGCCACTGCATGTCGTCGGCGACGAGCAGAACCGGTTTCGCGGCGGCGAGGGCACGCAGCGCGGAGAGCACGGCCAGGCGCAGGGCGAGGCCGTCGCGTTGCAGAGTCGATTCGCCGCGGCCGGTCAGTGCCGACTCCAGGGCGGTGCGCTGGGCGGAGGGCAGCTTGTCGGCCACCTCGTCGAGGACCAGGCCGAACAGGTCGGCCAGGGCCAGGAACGGCAGGTGGCTTTCGGACTCGGTGGCCGAGCAGCGCAGGACGGTGCGGGCCGCGTCGCCGTAATCCGCGGCCAATGCCCGCAGCACGGTCGATTTTCCTATTCCGGCCGGGCCGTGCAGCAGCACACTGCCGCCGCGCGCGAGCTGCTCATGGGCGGACGTGAACAGCTCGTCCCTGCCGATGACCAGGTCGGGGCGGCATCTGGCAGGCTCCTTGAAGTCCCGTCGCACGGTCACCGCTCCCTCCGAGTGTCGTGTCCGGACCGAATTCTAGGCAACGTCTCTTTGAAATCCGGAAGGACGGCGTCGTGAGGGAGATAACAACTGGGGCATACGGAAATTCATCGAGGTGACGTTTGAATGGACACTCATCGTCCCAGGCCCTCCCTGGCTTGATCCGTGCGCTCCTCGCGGTCGGTGCCGCGGCTCGTGCTCCCGCCTGTTTGCGCCTGCTTCCCGCTTGTTTCCCGCCATCGGTACGGCGCGTTGTGACGGTAACCGCTTCCGATGTCGTCGACGTTCCAACAACCGTTTTCTGTCGTAGGAACCGGTTCCTGTAGCTGGCAACCGGTACCTGCGGTAGTGGGCGTTTTCTCTTGCGGCAACCGTTTTCTGTCGCAGCAACCCTTTCCTGCGGGAGCAACCTAGCCGCCCGGCGCCGGCGCCGGACCTTGGACCGAGCAGCCTGCCCCACGGCACCAACCTTCTCCTACCGCGGCCCCACCGGGCTACGGCAGCGACGGGTCCCTTCGGTTCGGTGCCCTGCCGCACGGCGGCAACCCGTTCCTACGGCAGCAGCCCTGCCCCGCTTGCCGCAACCCATTCCTGCGGCGCACCACCGCACTGCACTGCACCGCGCTGCACCGTCCTGCGCTGCACCACCGGGCGGCGGTACCGCCGCCACCGCCGTCCTACGGCAGCAACCCCGTCCTGCGCGCCGCGACGACCGCCTCCCCGCGGGTGTGGGCGCCCAGCTTCCGCATCGCCGATCCGAGGTAGCCCTTGACCGTCTCCGGGCGCAGCCCCAGCCGCTCGGCGGCCGCCGCGTTGGTCGCGCCCGCCGCCACGCACGCCAGGACGTCCAGCTCACGGGGTGCCAGGGCGACGGCCGGCGGCGGCGTGCCCCGGGTGAGCAGCCCGCAGGCCTGGAGGAGCTCCGCGCGCAGCAGCGGGTCGGCGATGCGCGGGGCGAGGGCGCGCAGGGCCGCGTGGGCCTCCCGCACCTGCTCCCAGCCGGCCCCCGACCCGGCCGTCGACCCGGCCCCCGACCCGGTCCGCGGCTCCGGCCGGGCCGCCGCCAGCAGACCCCGGGCCTCGTCCTCGACCGCCAGCGTCTGCTCGATGTCCCGCGCCACGTCGACGGCCAGTCTCAGGGTGCGGTCGCCCAGCGGCTGGGCCGTGCGCAGGGCGCCGTACAGGACGCCACGCACCCGGCGGCGCACCACCACCGGGATGGCGAGGACCGAGCGCAGGCCCTCCGCGGCGACCGCGGTGTCGTACTCGTGGCTGATCTGCCGGGAGAGGGAGTAGTCGGTCACGGCGCACGGCCGGGCCAGCGCAACAGCTTTCCCGCCGAGACCGTTGCCCGAGGTCACCGCGAGTCCGCGCAGCGCCGGTGTGGCGGCGCCGTTCAGTTCGCTGATGCGCATCCGCCGGCGCCCCGGCTCGACGAGGCCGCCGAAGGCGACCGGCAGCCCCGTCGCCCGCCGCAGCCGCGCCAGCGCACCGCGCATCTCCACCGCCCCGGCCGTGTCCGCTGCTGTCACCTGCCCGCCCTTCTTCGCGGCCCCTCGCCGCGGTGACCCCCGTTCGGGGGTGGTGAGACCCGCATCACGGATTACACGATGGCAGAGAGCCGCCCGGCAATGGTCCGGCAACCAGGAGGACAGATGACGACGGCGACGGAGCAGTTCCGCAGGGCACGGGACTTCCTGCTGGCACACCGAGAGGACTACAAGACCGCTTACGAAGGTTTCGACTGGCCCCGGCCCGCGCACTTCAACTGGGCCCTCGACTGGTTCGACGTCATCGCGGACGGCAACGACCGCGTCGCGCTGCACATCGTGGAGGAGGACGGCTCCGAGGTCCGCCTCACGTTCGCCGAGCTGTCGCAGCGGTCCGACCGCGTCGCCAACCTGCTGCGCGAGCGCGGGGTCGGTGCCGAGGACCGGATCCTCGTCATGCTCGGCAACCAGGCCGAACTGTGGGAGACGGCCCTCGCCGCCATTAAGCTGCGCGCGGTCGTCATCCCGGCGACCCCGCTGCTCGGCCCCGCCGACCTGCGCGACCGCGTCGAGCGCGGCCGGGTCCGCCATGTCGTGGCGCGCGCCGAGGACACCGGCAAGTTCGACGACGTCCCCGGCGGCTACACGCGTCTGGCCGTCGGAGGCGTGACCGAGGGCTGGCAGCGCTACGAGGACGCCTACGCCGCCTCCGCCGAGTTCCTGCCCGACGGGCCGACCCTCGCCGACGACCCGCTGATGCTGTACTTCACCTCCGGCACGACCGCCCGCCCCAAGCTCGTCGAGCACACGCACGTCTCGTACCCGATCGGGCATCTGGCGACCATGTACTGGATCGGACTGCGGCCAGGTGATGTGCACCTGAACATCTCCTCACCCGGCTGGGCCAAGCACGCCTGGTCGAACCTCTTCGCCCCGTGGAACGCGGAGGCAACCGTCTTCATCCACAACTACACGCGGTTCGACGCGGCCCGGCTGATGGCGGAGATGGACCGCGCGGGCGTGACGACCTTCTGCGCTCCGCCGACGGTGTGGCGCATGCTCATCCAGGCCGACCTCACCCAGTTGCGCACCCCGCCGCGCGAGGCGGTGGCCGCGGGGGAGCCGCTCAACCCCGAGGTCATCGAGCAGGTCCGACGGGCCTGGGGCGTGACCGTGCGGGACGGCTTCGGCCAGACGGAGACGGCCGTGCAGATCGCCAACAGCCCCGGTCAGCCGCTGAAGACCGGCTCGATGGGCCGCCCGAGCCCCGGCTACCGCGTCGAACTGCTCGACCCGGTGTCCGGTGCGCCCGGCGCCACGGAGGGTGAGGTCGCGCTCGATCTGTCGGCCCGGCCGGTCGGCCTGATGACCGGTTACCACGGCGATCCCGACCGCACCGCGGAGTCGATGGCGGGCGGCTACTACCGCACCGGTGACATCGGGCAACGCGACGAGAACGGTTACCTCACCTACGTCGGGCGCAGCGACGACGTCTTCAAGGCCTCCGACTACAAGATCAGCCCCTTCGAGCTGGAGAGCGCGCTGCTGGAGCACGAGGCGGTCGCCGAGGCGGCCGTCGTCCCCGCGCCGGACGAGCTGCGGCTGGCCGTGCCCAAGGCGTACGTCGTCCTTGCCGAGGGCTGGGAGCCCGGTCCCGGCACCGCGAAGGTGCTGTTCGAGCACTCCCGGGAGATCCTGGCGCCCTACAAGCGCATCCGGCGCCTGGAGTTCGCGCCGCTGCCCAAGACCGTCTCCGGCAAGATCCGCCGCATCGAACTGCGCGAGGCGACGGCCGCGGGGTCGGCGGACGAGTACCGCGAGGAGGACTTCCGGTGACCGAACCCTCGTACAGTCACGGCACGGGCACCACGGCGCTGCTCGGCGACACGATCGGCGCCGGCCTGGACCGGGCCGTCGCCGCCTGGCCGGAGCGCGAGGCACTCGTCGACGTGCCCTCCGGCCGGCGCTGGACCTACGCCGGGTTCGCGGCGGACGTCGACCGGCTGGCGTGCGCGCTGCTGGCGAGCGGGGTGGGCAAGGGTGACCGGGTGGGCATCTGGGCGGTCAACTGCCCCGAGTGGGTGCTCGTCCAGTACGCCACCGCCCGCATCGGCGCGATCATGGTCAACATCAACCCGGCGTACCGCACGCACGAGGTCGAGTACGTCCTCAACCAGGCCGGCGTCTCCCTGCTGTTCGCCTCCGTCAGCCACAAGACCAGCGACTACCGGGCGATGATCGAGCAAGTGCGGGGCAGGTGCCCGCAGTTGAGGGAGGCGGTGTTCTTCGGCGAGCAGGGCTGGGAGGCTCTCCTGGGCCGCGCGTCCCAGGTCGGCGCCGGGGAACTGCCCACCAGGGCGGGCGAGCTGTCCTGCGACGACCCCATCAACATCCAGTACACCTCGGGCACCACGGGCTTCCCCAAGGGGGCGACCCTCTCCCACCACAACATTCTCAACAACGGTTACTTCGTCGGGGAGCTGATCGCCTACAGCGAGCAGGACCGGGTCTGTATCCCGGTGCCGTTCTACCACTGTTTCGGCATGGTGATGGGAAATCTCGCGGCGACCTCGCACGGCGCCTGCATGGTGATCCCGGCGCCGTCCTTCGACCCGAAGGCGACCCTGGACGCCGTCCAGTCGGAGCGGTGCACCTCCCTGTACGGCGTCCCGACCATGTTCATCTCGGAGCTGAACCTGCCCGACTTCGGGACCTACGACCTCTCGTCGCTGCGCACCGGGATCATGGCGGGCTCGCCCTGCCCGGTCGAGGTGATGAAACGGGTGGTCGCCGAGATGCACATGGCGGAGGTCTCCATCTGCTACGGCATGACCGAGACGTCCCCGGTCTCCCTGCAGACCCGCCGCGACGACGACCTGGAGCACCGCACCGGCACGGTCGGCCGGGTGCTGCCGCACATCGAGGTCAAGGTCGTCGACCCGGTCACCGGCGTGACCCAGCCGCGCGGCACCGCCGGGGAGCTGTGCACCCGCGGATACAGCGTGATGCTCGGTTACTGGAACGAGGCCGAGAAGACCGCCGAGGCCATCGACCCCGGCCGCTGGATGCACACCGGCGACCTGGCGACCATGCGGGAAGACGGTTACGTCGAGATCGTCGGCCGTATCAAGGACATGATCATCCGCGGCGGCGAGAACATCTACCCGCGCGAGATCGAGGAGTTCCTCTACGGCCACCCGGCGATCAGCGACGTCCAGGTCGTCGGCGTACCGCACGAGAAGTACGGCGAGGAGGTCCTGGCCTGCGTGATCCCGCACGACGCCGCCGCGCCGCCGACGCTGGAGGAGGTGCGCGCCTACTGCGAGGGCAGGCTGGCGCACTACAAGATCCCGAGCAGGCTCCAGGTGCTGGACGCCTTCCCGATGACGGTCTCGGGCAAGGTGCGCAAGGTGGAACTGCGCAAGAAGTACGCCGGGTAGGCCGGACCCGGAGGTGCCGTCGGAGCGGCGGCCGGCTCAGGCGCCCGGGGCGTCGAGCCGCTCGGCCGCCGCGTTCACGGGCCGGGGTGTGCCCGTGAGGTCCAGGACGAACAGGGGGACCGCCAGGGAGTCGGCGCGGGCGCGGGCGTCGGCGGTGTAGCCGGCGAGGGAGAAGTACACGCAGTCCGCCGAGGCCGTCATCGCCGTCAGCCACAGGCACTCCACATCGCGCAGCGAGGCCGGGTGCACGCTCGGATCGACATGCGCCAGCAGCCCCCGCGCGGCGAGCCCGATGCCTGAGGTGGGCCGCTGGTCGGCCCGCCGGATGTCCTGATGGCCGAGCCACCGCAGATACAGCGCGGTCGCCGTGACGGCGTCACGGGCGGTGCGGACGGCGATGGCCGGGTCGCAGAAGTACGCGAAGTAGCCGG
>NZ_JARGEF010000075.1:0-33103 GCF_033794725.1 Streptomyces sp. ID05-39B
TTTTTTTTTTAAGGTACAGGGGTGGCGGAGGCGTGCGGCGAGGGCGGTGTGAGTGGGTGGGGTCGGGGCCGTGACGGTGCGTCGAGCTCGTCGCCCCGTCGGACGTACGGCCGTCCCCTTTACCGCCCGCACTCGGGAACGGCACAGGCCCCGCACGATCACCACCTCCGCCTCCGCCTCCGACGGTGGTCAGGAACGGGGCTCCTCCGGTCGATCGCAGTCGTCCCCAGTTGCTCGGGAACGGCATGCTTTCGGCCGGTCGCGGTCGTCCCGGTGGTCGGGAACCGTTATAGAAACCGCTCACTGAAACGGCTGCTCGGGAGTCACTCGTTCCACTACTGTTTCAACTGTTTCACCGTTCACACACCCGGCCATCGCAGCCGTGGTCGCCCACTCGGGCGCCGCTGGAGGAACAGCGCATGCCAGACAACAAGTCCCAGCCTTCCCAGGAGCGTCCCTGGGAGAACGGCTGGGCCCCGGACACCACCCGGGCACCCGGAACGCGACGACTCTGGCTGGCCGGCGTCCTCGCCGTGGCCACCGTCGTGGCGTGCGTCGCCACCATCTCCCTCACGGACAAGCCTTCTGACGTCAAGTCAGCCGCCGGTGAGGAACGGACCACGTCCGACAAGGAGACCTCCTCGGGGCTCATCTCGTTCGCCTCGCCCACGGTGAGCGGGGCGCCCTCGGCTTCGGCCACGAAGGGGAGCGCCTCGCCGTCCGCCTCGGCCTCGGCCTCCGCCTCGGCTTCGCCTTCGCCCAACGGCGGTTCGTCGGCGTCCGCTTCCGCTTCGTCTTCTCCGTCGGCCCCGGCCGCCGGGGGCGGTTCCGATCCGGAGCCCGAAGGCGTGCGGCGGTCGATGCGGTCCATCAACTATCCCGACCGTTACTGGCGGGCCGGCGGCGGGCAGGTGCGGCTCGAAGGGGCCGGGGGGTCCGAGTTCCGTGAGGACGCCACGTTCGTCGTGGTCAAGGGCCTGGCCGACAGCTCCTGTTCCACGTTCGTCACGTCGGACGGGATGTACCTGCGCCACCGCGACTTCGTCCTGCGCCCCGAGCGCAACGACGGTTCGGCGCTCTTCAAGCAGGACTCCACCTTCTGCGCCGTCCCCTCCTCCCACTCCTTTGGCGCGATCATGCTGGAGTCGGTGAACTATCCCGGCCGATTCCTGCGTCACAGGAACTTCGCACTGCGCCTGGACGCTTACGGCTACGGCTCCAACCACCGCGAGGACTTCTCGTTCAACCTGGTGGACGGGCTGGCCTGAGCCTGTACAGACGGAAGCGGCGGCACCCGGTGGGTGCCGCCGCTTCCGTCTGTACGGAAAGATCTCAGACGTTGAAGCCGAGCGCGCGGAGCTGCTCGCGGCCGTCGTCCGTGATCTTGTCCGGGCCCCACGGCGGCATCCAGACCCAGTTGATCCGCAACTCGTTGACCAGGCCGTCCGTTGCGGACTTCGCCTGGTCCTCGATGACGTCCGTCAGCGGACAGGCCGCGGAGGTCAGGGTCATGTCGATCGTCGCGATGTTCGCGTCGTCGATGTGAATGCCGTAGATCAGCCCGAGGTTGACGACATCGATACCCAGTTCGGGGTCGACGACGTCGTACAGCGCCTCGCGGACTTCGTCCTCGGAGGCCGGCTTCGTCTCAACGGTCTCGGTCATGCCGTATTCCTTTCGGCGTCGGCGCCCAGCGCCTGGGCCGTCGCGTCCTTCCACGCCATCCAGCTCAGGAGGGCGCACTTGACCCGTGCCGGGTACTTGGAGACGCCGGCGAACGCGATCGCGTCCTCCAGCACCTCCTCCATCGCGTCGTCCGGCTCGACCCGGCCCTTGGACTGCATCAGTACCAGGAAGGTCTCCTGGATCTTCTGCGCCTCGGCCAGTTCCTTGCCGACCAGCAGGTCGTTCAGCACGGAGGCCGATGCCTGGCTGATGGAGCAGCCCTGGCCCTCGTACGAGACGTCCTCGATGGTCGTGCCGTCGTACTTCACGCGCAGGGTGATCTCGTCACCGCACGTCGGGTTGACGTGGTGCACCTCGGCGTCGCCGTCCCGGAGACCGCGCCCGTGCGGGTGCTTGTAGTGGTCCAGGATGACTTCCTGGTACATCGAATCAAGCTTCACGACAGCTAACCTCGCGTCCCGTCTTCCGTTGCTCAGCCGAAGAAGTTCCGTACGTGCTCCAGGCCCTCGACCAACGCGTCGACCTCGGCAGGCGTGGAGTACAGATAGAACGACGCTCGCGTGGTCGCGGGAATTCCGTAGCGCAGGCAGACCGGGCGCGCGCAGTGGTGTCCGACGCGGACCGCGATGCCCTGCTCGTCGAGGACCTGGCCCACGTCGTGCGGGTGGATGTCGCCGAGCGTGAAGGAGATCGCGGCGCCGCGCTCCTCGGCCGTGGCCGGGCCGATGATCCGCAGGCCGGGGACCTCGCCGAGGCGCTTCACCGCGTACTCGGTGATCGCGTGCTCATGGGCGAGGATCTTGTCCATGCCGATCGCGGACAGGTAGTCGATGGCCGCGCCGAGACCGACCGCCTGGGCGATCGGGGGGGTGCCCGCCTCGAACTTGTGGGGAGCGGGCGCGTAGGTCGAGGAGTGCATCGACACCGTCTCGATCATCTCGCCGCCGCCCAGGAACGGGGGCAGGTCCTCCAGCAGTTCCTGGCGGCCCCAGAGGACGCCGATGCCGGTCGGACCGCACATCTTATGGCCGGTGAAGGCCACGAAGTCGGCCTGGAGGGCCTGCACGTCCATCGGCATGTGCGGCGCGGCCTGCGAGGCGTCGATGCACACCAGCGCGCCGACCTCCTGCGCACGGCGCACTATCGCCTCGACCGGGTTGATCGTGCCCAGGATGTTCGACACCAGCACGAAGGAGACGATCTTCGTCTTCTCGGTGATGATCTCGTCGATGTTGGACAGGTCGAGGCGGCCGTCGTCGGTGAGGCCGAACCACTTCAGTTTCGCGCCGGTGCGCTGCGACAGCAGCTGCCACGGCACGATGTTGGAGTGGTGTTCCATCTCCGTGATGACGATCTCGGTCTCGGCGTCCACGCGGTAGGGCTCGTCGGCCCAGCCCAGCATGTTCGCGACCAGGTTCAGCGACTCCGAGGCGTTCTTGGTGAAGATGACCTCGTCGCGGCTGGGCGCGTTGATGAACTCCGCGACCTTGTCACGCGCACCCTCGTACAGTGCCGTGGCCTCCTCGGCGAGCACATGCACACCGCGGTGGACGTTGGCGTTGTACCGCTCGTAGTAGCCACTGAGTGCGTCCAGCACCTGGCGCGGCTTCTGCGAGGTCGCCGCGTTGTCCAGGTACACGAGCTTGCGGTCGTCGTGGACGATGCGGTCCAGGATCGGGAAGTCCTTGCGGATCGCCTCGCCCAGAAGATTGGGCACGGTGAGGAGGCCCGGCAGCTGTGTCACGCTGATGCGCCACCCTTCGTGTAAACCTCGTAGCCCTCGTTCTCCAGCTTGTCGGCCAGCTCCGCGCCGCCGGACTCGACGATGCGGCCGCCGGAGAAGACGTGGACGTAGTCGGGCTTGATGTAGCGCAGGATGCGCGTGTAGTGCGTGATCAGCAGGGTGCCGACCTCACCGGACTCGCGGACCCGGTTCACGCCCTCGGAGACGACGCGCAGGGCGTCGACGTCCAGGCCGGAGTCGGTCTCGTCGAGGATCGCGACCTTCGGCTTGAGCAGCTCCAGCTGAAGGATCTCGTGGCGCTTCTTCTCACCGCCGGAGAAGCCCTCGTTGACGTTGCGCTCGGCGAAGGCCGGGTCCATGTTGAGGCGCTCCATGGCCTCACGGACCTCCTTCACCCAGGTACGCAGCTTGGGGGCCTCGCCACGGATGGCGGTGGCGGAGGTGCGCAGGAAGTTGGAGACCGAGACGCCGGGGACCTCGACCGGGTACTGCATCGCGAGGAACAGGCCGGCGCGGGCGCGCTCGTCGACGGACATCTCCAGGACGTCCTCGCCGTCGAGGGTGACGGTGCCCCCGGTGATCGTGTACTTCGGGTGACCCGCGAGCGAGTAGGCGAGGGTGGACTTGCCGGAGCCGTTGGGGCCCATGATGGCGTGCGTCTCGCCCTGCTTCACGGTCAGGTCGACACCCTTGAGGATCTCCTTCGTGGCGTTGTCGGCCTCGACGGTGACGTGCAGGTCTCGGATTTCAAGCGTTGCCATGGGTGCCTCAGGACTCCTGGGTGAGGGAGACGAGCACGTCGTCCCCTTCGATCTTTACGGGGTATACGGGGACGGGGCGCGTCGCGGGAAGGCCGGACGGCTTGCCGGTGCGGAGGTCGAACGCGGAGCCGTGCAGCCAACACTCGATCTGACAGTCCTCCACCTCGCCCTCGGAGAGCGAGACGTTCGCGTGCGAGCAGATGTCGTTGATGGCGAACACCTCCCCCTCGGTCTTCACGACCGAGACCGGCGTGCCGTCGAGTTCCACCCGTTTGGGGGTGTCCTCCTCCAGCTCGCTCAGCCCACAGGCGCGTACGAAGGCCATCAGACCGCGGCCTCCAGCTCTTCGTCGATCTTCACGAGGAGACGCTCTTCGATGTCGTCGACACCGATCTGCTGCACCAGCTCGGCGAAGAAGCCGCGCACCACCAGGCGGCGGGCGTCGTGGGCCGCGATGCCGCGGGCCATCAGGTAGAACAGCTGCTCGTCGTCGAAGCGGCCGGTCGCCGAGGCGTGTCCGGCGCCGACGATCTCGCCGGTCTCGATCTCCAGGTTGGGCACGGAGTCGACGCGGGCGCCGTCGGTCAGAACCAGGTTGCGGTTCATCTCGTAGGTGTCCGTGCCCTCGGCCGCGGCCTCGATCAGCACGTCGCCGATCCACACCGCGTGCGCCCCGTCGCCCTGGAGGGCGCCCTTGTAGGCGACGTTGGACTTGCAGTGCGGGGTGTTGTGGTCGACGAGGAGACGGTGCTCCTGGTGCTGGCCGGCGTCGGTGAAGTAGAGGCCGAACAGCTCGGCCTCGCCGCCGGGGCCGGCGTAGGCGACGCGCGGGTGCAGCCGGACGAGGTCGCCGCCGAAGGTGACGACGAAGGACTTGAAGGTGGCGTCGCGGCCGATCAGCGCGTTGTGCTGGCCCACGTGCACGGCCTTTTCGTCCCAGTCCTGGACGGAGACGACGGTCAGCTTGGCGCCGTCCCCGAGGATGTAGTCGACGTTGGCGGCGAGCACGGCGTCACCGGTGTGGTCGATGACGACGACGGCCTCGGCGAAGGCCCCCAGTTCGACGACCTGGTGGCCGTAGGCGACCCCGCCCTGGCCGTGCACGGTGATGCGAATGGGCTCGGTGAGGACCGTCTCCTTGGGGACGGTGACGACACCGGCCTTCTCGAACGCCGAGTACGCCTGGGCGGCGACGCGGTCCACGGGGGTGCCCGCCCGGCCGAGACGCGCGTCGTCACGGCCGACGGTCTCGACGACGACACCCGCCGGGGCGTCGATGTCGACCTTCACGCCCTCGCCGGTGGCGACCGCGGTGCCGTCGTGCAGGCCACGCAGCCGCTCCAGCGGGGTGAACCGCCACTCCTCCTCACGGCCGTGCGGGACCGGGAAGTCCGCCACGTCGAAGGAGGGGGGCGCGCTCATGCGCGTGGCGACGGTGGACTCGGCGGCCACCGCGATCTGGCCGGCGGTCGTACTGCCCACCGGTGGGGGTCCCCCCGCCCGAGTGGATTCGAGGGTGGGGGCGTTCTGAGCCTCAGCCATGGCTGTCGGTCTGCTCTCTTCCTACGTCAGAAATCTGGCGACTGCTTCGGGGCGGCGGGTCTTAACCGACCGCGCCCTCCATCTGCAGCTCGATCAGCCGGTTGAGCTCCAGCGCGTACTCCATCGGCAGTTCCTTGGCGATGGGCTCGACGAAGCCGCGCACGATCATGGCCATCGCCTCGAACTCGCTCAGACCGCGGCTCATCAGGTAGAAGAGCTGGTCGTCGGAGACCTTGGAGACGGTCGCCTCGTGGCCCATGGACACGTCGTCCTCTCGGACGTCCACGTACGGGTACGTGTCCGAGCGGGAGATGGTGTCCACGAGCAGCGCGTCGCACAGCACGTTGGACTTGGAGCCGTGGGCGCCCTCGCCGATCTCCACCAGACCACGGTAGGAGGTCCGGCCGCCACCGCGGGCGACGGACTTCGACACGATGTTGGACGAGGTGTTCGGCGCCATGTGGACCATCTTGGAGCCGGCGTCCTGGTGCTGGCCCTCGCCCGCGAAGGCGATGGACAGGGTCTCGCCCTTGGCGTGCTCGCCCATCAGGTAGACCGCCGGGTACTTCATCGTCACCTTGGAGCCGATGTTGCCGTCGATCCACTCCATGGTCGCGCCCTCGTAGGCGACGGCGCGCTTGGTGACCAGGTTGTAGACGTTGTTCGACCAGTTCTGGATGGTCGTGTAACGGCAGCGGGCGTTCTTCTTGACGATGATCTCGACGACGGCGCTGTGCAGCGAGTCCGACTTGTAGATCGGGGCCGTACAACCCTCGACGTAGTGCACGTAGGCACCCTCGTCGACGATGATCAGGGTCCGCTCGAACTGGCCCATGTTCTCCGTGTTGATACGGAAGTAGGCCTGGAGCGGGATCTCGACGTGCACGCCCTTCGGCACGTAGATGAAGGAGCCGCCGGACCATACCGCGGTGTTCAGCGACGCGAACTTGTTGTCGCCGACCGGGATGACGGTCCCGAAGTACTCCTTGAACAGCTCCGGGTGCTGCTTGAGAGCGGTGTCGGTGTCGAGGAAGATGACGCCCTGCTCCTCCAGGTCCTCGCGGATCTGGTGGTAGACGACCTCGGACTCGTACTGGGCCGCGACACCGGCGACGAGGCGCTGCTTCTCCGCCTCGGGGATGCCGAGCCTGTCGTACGTGTTCTTGATGTCCTCGGGCAGGTCCTCCCAGGACTCCGCCTGCTTCTCCGTGGAACGCACGAAGTACTTGATGTTGTCGAAGTCGATGCCCGACAGGTCCGAGCCCCAGTTCGGCATGGGCTTCTTCTCGAACAGGCGCAGGCCCTTGAGGCGGAGCTTGGTCATCCACTCCGGCTCGTTCTTCTTCGACGAGATGTCGCGGACGACGTCCTCGTTGATGCCGCGCTTCGCAGAGGCGCCGGCCGTGTCGGAGTCGGCCCAGCCGTATTCGTACTTACCCAGGCCCTCGAGTTCGGGGTGGGCAGTCTCCGTGGGGAGAGTCATGCGGGGTTCCTCCCGGCCGTGCTTGCAGATGCGATATCGGGGGCGTGATCAGTGCTGGGGTCAGCGGTGTGATCAGCGGTAGGGGAAATCTTGGGGATGTACGTCGTGCAGACGCCGTCGCCGTGCGCGATCGTCGCCAGCCGCTGGACGTGCGTTCCGAGCAGCTGGGAGAAGATCTCGGTCTCCGCCTCGCAGAGCTGCGGGAACTTCTCCGCGACGTGGGCGACGGGGCAGTGGTGCTGGCACAGCTGCTCGCCGACCGGTGCGCTGCGTGCCGTTGCAGCGTACCCGTCCGCGCTCAGGGCCTTGGCCAGGGCCTGGGTGCGCTGGTCGGGGGCGGCTGCCTCGATCGCCTCGCGGTAGCCGGTGGCCTGTTCGGCGATCCTCGCGCGGGCGAAGGCGACGACGGCCTCGTCCCCGCCGAAGCGCTCCTGGATGAAGCGCAGGGCGTCCGCTGCGAGCTTGTCGTAGGACTGGTCGAAGGCGTCGCGGCCGCAGTCGGTGAGGGCGAAGACCTTCGCGGGACGCCCGCGCGTACGCGCTCCGTACACCCGCTGCTCGCGTGGTTCCACGACGTCGTCGGCGACCAGCGCGTCCAGGTGCCGGCGTACGGCCGCCTGGGTGAGCCCCAGCCGTCCGGCCAGGTCGGCGACGGTCGACGGCCCGTGGTCCAGGATGGAGCGTGCGACGCGGTTGCGCGTGGAGCGCTCACCGGTCGCCAGCTCTTCCTGGGGGGTCCCCGTGGGGGTCACCCGAGCCTCGCCGACGTTTTTCACAACGCCATTGTTGCGTAATTCCTCAGGGGCAGGCAAGCCGCGTCCGGATCACCGGGCGGTGCCCTGCGTCACTTAGGTTTACCTAATCTGACCTGCGCGAACGATCTTTGATCGATCAAACCGGTCGCGTCGGCGACCCCCGTCCGGAAGACTCCACGACCATGCCCACACCCCCTCCCACCGGCCCTCTTGTCACTCGGGACAGCCTCGCGAGCGACCTGCGCGCACTAGGGGTCGAACCCGGTGAAATCCTGCTCGCGCACTCCTCCCTCAGCGCCCTCGGCTGGGTCTGCGGAGGGGCTGTCGCGGCCGTCCAGGGACTGCTCGACGCGCTCGGCCCGGACGGCACCCTCGTGGTCCCCACCCAGTCCGGCGACCTCTCGGACCCCTCCCACTGGGGAAGCCCGCCGGTCCCCCGAGCCTGGTGGGACACGATCCGCGCCACCATGCCCGCCTACGACCCCCTCGTCACCCCCAGCCGCGGGGTCGGCGTGATCCCGGAGACCGTACGGGCCTGGCCGGGCGCCCTGCGCAGTGCGCACCCCCAGACCTCGTTCGCGGCGCTCGGCCCGCGCGCGGCGGAGGTGACCGAGGGCCATGCCCGTGACTGCCGGCTCGGCGAGCGCAGCCCGCTCGCCCGGCTGGAGGCGCTCGGCGCCCGGGTGCTCCTGCTGGGTGCCGGGTACGACACGTGCACCAGCTTCCACCTGGCCGAGTACCGGATACCGGCGCCGCGCGTGGGGTCGGGACGGCCGGGACCCGGGGGCTGGGAGGTGGTGAGCGAGGTGTCGATCGACTCGGACCGGTTCGACGAGCTGGGCCACGACTTCGAACGGGACCGTCCCGTCGTCCGCGCGAAGGTGGGCGCGGCCGACGCCCGGCTGTTCCCGGTGGCGGACGCGGTGGCCTACGCCGAGCGGTGGCTGCCCGTGCACCGCTCCCGCGCGGAGGAGGTCTGAGCGCGGACCGCTGCCCGGTGGTGGCGGCTTCTCGCCCCCGCCGGTCCGGGCTCCCCTTCGCGAACCTAGACTCTGGACCCATGCGAATGGAGCCCGTGGTCCAGGTCCAGGCCCTGGTGAAGCGGTACGGCACGAAGACCGCGGTGGACGGCCTCGACCTGGTGGCGAAGGCGGGCGTGACGGCCGTGCTCGGTCCCAACGGCGCGGGCAAGACGACGACCGTCGAAACCTGCGAGGGCTACCGGAAGCCGGACTCCGGCACCGTCCGTGTACTCGGCCTCGACCCGGTGAGACAGGCCTCGGAGCTGCGCCCCCGGATCGGTGTGATGCTCCAGTCCGGGGGCGTCTACTCGGGCGCGCGGGCCGACGAGATGCTGCGGCACGTAGCCAGGCTGCACGCGCATCCGCTGGACGTGGACGCGCTGATCGAGCGGCTGGGCCTGGGAAGTTGCGGCCGCACGACGTACCGGCGGCTGTCCGGGGGCCAGCAGCAGCGCCTCGCGCTCGCGATGGCCGTCGTGGGGCGCCCGGAGCTGGTGTTCCTGGACGAGCCGACCGCGGGTCTCGACCCGCAGGCCCGCCGCGCCACCTGGGACCTGGTGCGTGACCTGCGCACGGACGGGGCATCGGTCATCCTGACCACCCACCACATGGACGAGGCCGAGCAGCTCGCCGACGACGTCGCGATCATCGACGCGGGCACGGTCATCGCGCAGGGCTCCCCCGAGGAACTGTGCCGCGGCGGCGCCGAGAACACCCTCCGGTTCAGCGGCCGCCCCGGCCTGGACGTGGTCTCCCTGCTCAAGGCGCTGCCCGCCGACAGCGCCGCCGCCGAACTGACGCCGGGCTCGTACCGGATCATCGGCAAGGTCGACCCGCAGATGCTGGCGACGGTGACCTCCTGGTGCGCGCAGCACGGGGTGATGCCGGACCGGATCTCCGTGGAGCGCCACACGCTCGAAGACGTCTTCCTGGAGCTGACCGGCAAGGAGCTGCGCTCATGACGGCGACCCGCGAACAGACCGGCCGGGGGTCCGGGGGTCGCCCCCCGGAACAGCACAGCCTGGAGCCGACCGGCAAGGAGCCGCGCTCATGACGGCGACCCGCGAACAGACCGGCCGGGGGCCCGGGCAGCGCCCCCCGGAACAGCACAGCCTGGAGCCGACCGGCAAGGAGCCGCGCTCATGACCCCGACCCGCGAACAGACCGGCCGGGGGCTTGGGGGTCGCCCCCGGAACGACACAGTGGAGCCGACCGGCAAGGAGCTGCGCTCATGACGGCGACCGGCACGTACACGCCGAAGCCGGGGGCCGCGCCCCTGCCTCGCATGATCAGGGCCCAGGCGGCGCTGGAGACGAGGATGCTTCTGCGCAACGGCGAGCAGTTGCTGCTCACCGTCGTGATCCCGACGCTGCTGCTGGTGCTGTTCAGTTCGGTGGACATCATCGACACGGGCGCCGGCGAGGCCGTCGACTTCCTGACCCCCGGCATCCTCGCGCTCGCCGTGATGTCGACGGCGTTCACGGGGCAGGCCATCGCGACCGGCTTCGAGCGCCGTTACGGCGTCCTCAAGCGGCTGGCAGCCTCCCCGCTCCCCCGCTGGGGGCTGATGACCGCGAAGACGCTCGCCGTGCTGGTCACGGAGGTCCTCCAGATCGTCCTGCTGACGGTGATCGCGTTCGCGCTGGGCTGGTCGCCGCAGGGCAACCCGTTCGCCGTCGTGCTGCTGCTCGTCCTCGGCACGGCCGCCTTCTCGGGGCTCGGTCTCCTCATGGCGGGCACGCTGAAGGCGGAGGCCACGCTGGGCGCGGCCAACCTGGTGTTCCTGTTGCTGCTGGTGGGCGGCGGGGTGATCGTGCCGCTGGACAAGTTCCCCCCGGGCGTACAGGACGTGCTCGGGCTGCTGCCGATCTCGGCGCTGTCGGACGGACTGCGGGACGTGCTCCAGCACGGGGCCGGGATGCCGTGGGGCGACCTGGGGATCCTCGCCGTGTGGGCGGTCGCCGCTCTGGCAGCCGCCGGCCGTTTCTTCCGCTGGGAATGACCAGACCTCCCGGGACCCCTCGTGAACGCGTGCACAAGCGGCCCCCTACGATGGACGGCGTGCCAAACGTGACCCGCGCCGACGCCGTAGCAGCCGTGCGCAACCCCCTCGCCTTCATCGCCGCACGCTGGACCCCCACGCCCCGGACGGTTCAGCGGGCGGCCCTCACCGCGCTCGTGATGTCGGTGGTCATCGTGGTCACCGGCGGTGCCGTGCGGCTCACCGGCTCCGGCCTCGGCTGCCCGACCTGGCCCAAGTGCACCGACGACTCGCTCACGGCGACCGGCGAGATGGGCTTCCACGGCGCCATCGAGTTCGGCAACCGCATGCTGACGTACGTCCTGTGCGCCGCGGTGGGCTGGGCGATCATCGCCGCCCGCTCGCAGAAGCCGTACCGGCAGAGCCTCACCCGGCTGGGCTGGGCCCAGTTCTGGGTGGTCATGAGCAACGCCGTGCTGGGCGGGATCGTGGTCCTCGTCGGCCTCAACCCGTACACGGTCGCCGCGCACTTCGTGGCGACGTCGGCGCTGATCGCGATCGCCGTGGTGATGTGGCAGCGCACGCGGGAGGGCGACACGCAGGCCCGTCCGCTGGTGGGGAAGTCCGTGCAGCAGCTCGTGTGGGTCATGGTCGCGGCCACGGTCCTGCTGATCCTCATCGGCACGGTGGTGACCGGCGCGGGCCCGCACGCGGGCGACTCCAGCGAGGTCGAGCGGATGCCGCTGGACTGGGAGACCGTCAGCAAGGTGCACGCGGTGCTGGCCTGGATCGTGGTGACACTGACCTTCGCCCTGTGGTTCGTCCTGAGGGCCGTCGACTCCCCGAGGCTCCCGCTGGACCGCACCCGCGACTTGTTCGTGGTCCTCCTCGCGCAGGGCGTCATCGGCTACGTCCAGTACTTCACGGACCTGCCGGAACTCCTGGTCGGCCTGCACATGCTCGGCTCGGCCCTGGTGTGGATCGCGGTGCTCCGCGTGCTGCTGGCCCTGCGCGAGCGCCCGGAACCGGCCGTCGGCCTGCCGGGCCCCGCGGCGGAGGCGACGGTCGGCTCTCGCGCCTGACTCAGCCGTGGGCCGCCACCAGGCCGTCGACCGCGGCGCCGAGCCAGCCTCGCGCCGACTCGGCCCGGTAGACCCGCCACTCCTCCTCGGAGGCGGCGGAGCGGACGGGCGGCCTCCGTGACGACGCCGTCGGATGTCCTCGACGATCTCGGCGGGGTGCCCGGAGACCGGCCAGCTCGGCCGGCGCCGGTACGGCGCCGCGCGGCCCCTGGTCCGATCGCTCATCCCAGCCCGTAGACCCGCCGAGCGTTCCCCGCCGCGACCATCCCCGCCACCCGCTGGGCGTCCGTCAGCGACCAGGCGTCCTGGGCGACCCAGCCGCCCAGCACCCGTGCCAGGGCCTCGCGGAACAGTCGGGCGCCGACCACGTGCAGTTCGGGCAGGCCGCGTGCGCCGCTGGAGAACAGGATCTTGCCGAAGGGGGCCAGCTCCAGGATCTCCGCGAGGACCGTCGCCGCGCGGGCCCCGGTACGCACCAGGGCGGCCCCGGAGTCGGCGTAGACGTGCGGGAAGACGCCCGCGAGGTGGGCGGCGTGCCGGTGGTAGGGGTAGCCGTGCAGCAGGACCAGGTCGGTGCCGAGGCCGGCCGTCGCGCGGACGAAGTCGGTGAGCAGGACGGGGTCGGTGCGGTCGATGCGCAGGCCCGGTTCGCCGAGGCCGGCGTGGAGTTGCAGGGGCCGGCCCGAGGCCACGGCGATCCACAGCAGATGCCGCAGCAGCACCGGGTCGCTCAGTTCCCCGCCGACCCGGCGCCCGGCGAGCCAGCGGCCCGCGGCGCCCCGCACCTCGCCCGGTCCGGGCGGTTCGGGCGCGAGGGCGAGGCCGTGGCGCACGCCGGCCACCGAGGTGAAGGCCACGGCGGTCGCGGCGGCGCCGTGCACCGCCTCGGCGAGGTTGGCGAGGAAGGACTCGACGGTGCCGGAGGTGTCGGCGACCTGCTCGGCGAGGAGTTCCAGGCGCACGATCTCGCGGGCCTCGGCGTCGCCGGCGGCGGCGATCTCGTCGGGTCCCGTGAGGTCGCCGGGCAGGCCGGTGTCCACGAGGTAGGTGGTGATCCCGCTGCCGCGCAGCAGCCGGCGGCCCGACTCCAGTACGCCGAGTTCACGACGGCGGGCGAGGTAGCGGGCGGGCGGGCAGTGCGGTTCCAGACCGAGCAGCGGGGGGCACCAGCGGCGTACCGCGAAGCCGGTCTGGGTGTCGAACAGTGTGGTGCCGGGTGCCGGCGGGCCCTCGGTGCGGGCCAGCTGGGCCTCGAAGGTGCCGAGGCCCAGTTCTGTTCTCAGGACTCCGTGGCAGTACTGGTCCACCAGGGACGGTGTTTCGATCATCCGGGACTCCCGCGGCTGGACCGTGTGTGTACTCCTCACACGTCCTAACGGGTGGACCCGGCGTCAGGTGTTGCTCAGGTGTTGCGCGGTCCGCCGACCTGGATCCCGGCCATCCGGCTCCACTCGTACGGCCCAGTCCTCACCTTGGCGGCGAACTCGCCGTCGAAGTCCTCGTGGACGGTGATCCCGGACTTCTCCACCGCCTTGGCGGCGATCTCCATGTCGGGCGCCACGAGGTCGCCCCAGCCGCCGTCCTCGCCGACGAGGACGATCCGGGCGCCGCGCTCGCCGAGGTGGGCGATCTGGCCCTCGGCCCCGCCGTGTTCCTTGGAGAACGCGCTGATCCGCTTGGCGAGGCGGGCCGCCGTGCGCTCGGCCTTGGCGGCCTGCTTGGCGTCTGCGGTCTCGTCAGCCTGCTTGGTGTCTGCCATGGCCAGGATGCTACCGACGGGTAGATCAAACGGCGACGGCCGGGGTGCGTGGCCTTGGCCACGCACCCCGGCCGTCGGGCCGTTCAGAGGTTCCTCAGCGCAGGAAGGGGTCCACCGCGACGGCCAGGAACAGCAGCGAGACGTAGGTGATGGACCAGTGGAACAGCCGCATCTCCTTGAGCTTCCCGCCCGCGGTCTCCGCCTTCGCGCGGTTCTGCAGGGAGTGCGCCTCCCACAGCCACCAGCCGCCGGCCGCGAGGGCGACGGTGGTGTAGAACCAGCCGGTGTAGCCCAGCGGGGTCAGCAGCAGGGAGACGGCGACCATCACCCAGCTGTAGATGACGATCTGCCGGGCGACGACCTTGTTGGAGGCGATGACCGGCAGCATCGGCACGCCCACGCGCGCGTAGTCCTCGCGCACCTTCATGGACAGCGGCCAGTAGTGCGGCGGGGTCCAGAAGAACATGACGAGGAAGAGGACCACCGGCGCCCAGGAGAGGGAGTCGGTGACCGCGGACCAGCCGATGAGGACCGGCATGCAGCCTGCGATGCCGCCCCAGACGATGTTCTGCGAGGTGCGGCGCTTGAGGATCATCGTGTAGACGACGACGTAGAACAGGAGCGCGCCGAGGGCGAGCCAGGCGGACAGCCAGTTGACGGTCAGGCCGAAAAGGAGCGTCGAGACGATCGCGAGGCTGATGCCGAAGGCGAGGCACTCGCGGGGGCTGACCATGCCGGTGACCAGCGGGCGCTGCGAGGTGCGGTCCATCAGGGCGTCGATGTCGCGGTCGATGTACATGTTCAGCGCGTTGGCGCCGCCCGCGGAGAGATAGCCGCCCAGGCAGGTGAGCAGCACGAGACCGAGGTCCGGCACTCCTTGCTGGGCCAGGAACATCACCGGAACGGTGGTGATGAGCAACAGCTCGATGATCCGCGGCTTGGTCAGCGCCACGAACGCCATGACGCGGGCCCCCACCGGCCGCCGGCTCGGGCCCTGGCTCGTCCCGATAACCCCCTCCCCCAGAGCCTTAAGGGCCTGGGAGGTACCCCCAGGACGGGATTCAACGGCCGTCACGCACACCCCTGACAGAGACATCCCAGCGAGCCTCACCGTGTGAAGTCGGGGTAAAGGCTCGCGCGTACCACGCCACTGTAGACGTTGCCCATACCCCGCTCTCCGCGGGGGTGGGGTCGTGTTGGCAGGGGTGCCTCAGCAGCTGTTTCGGGCCTCGGGCGGGGTGCGCTCATTCCTCGCACTGAGGCTCGATTGAGCAGTCAGGTGAGCGGCTCCGTATTCATGTGCCGAATGGGACTTCGGCCAGTCGGGAGGCGGATCCCCCAATGGCCCGGCAGTCTGGAATGACTCGAAAAAACGCACGTCCTTACGGGGGTAGGCTCGGCAGCGGCCGGTGGTTATCCAGTCACCGGCAGCCGGTGGGCGCGCGCCCGAAGCAACCGGTATTCGACATGTGGAGAGGAGCCCTGACCCAGGGTGAGCACCAAGCCGACCACCACAGACCTCGAGTGGACCGAGTTGGACCAGCGGGCCGTGGACACCGCACGCGTCCTGGCCGCCGACGCCGTACAGAAGGTCGGCAACGGCCATCCCGGTACGGCGATGAGCCTGGCGCCTGCCGCGTACACCCTCTTCCAGAAGGTGATGCGCCACGACCCCGCCGACGCCGACTGGGTCGGCCGCGACCGCTTCGTGCTGTCCGCGGGCCACTCGTCCCTGACTCTCTACACCCAGCTGTACCTGGCCGGCTTCGGCCTGGAGCTGGACGATCTGAAGTCCTTCAGGACGTGGGGCTCCAAGACCCCCGGTCACCCGGAGTACGGACACACCGTGGGCGTGGAGACCACCACCGGTCCGCTGGGCCAGGGTGTCGCCAACGCGGTGGGCATGGCGATGGCCGCCCGCTACGAGCGCGGTCTGTTCGACCCGCAGACCCCGCAGGGCGAGTCCCCCTTCGACCACTTCGTCTACTGCGTCGCCGGTGACGGCTGCCTCCAGGAGGGCATCTCCGCAGAGGCGTCCTCGCTGGCCGGTCACCAAAAGCTCGGCAACCTCGTGCTGCTGTGGGACGACAACCACATCTCCATCGAGGGCGACACCGAGACGGCCGTCTCCGAGGACACCGTGAAGCGGTACGAGGCGTACGGCTGGCACGTGCAGCGCGTCGCCCCGAAGCCGGACGGCGACCTCGACCCGCACGCCCTGTACGACGCCATCGAGGCGGCGAAGCAGGTCACCGACCGGCCGTCGTTCATCGCGATGCGCTCGATCATCGCCTGGCCCGCCCCGAACGCGCAGAACACCGAGGCCGCGCACGGCTCGGCGCTCGGCGACGACGAGGTGGCGGCCACCAAGCGCGTCCTGGGCTTCGACCCCGAGCAGTCCTTCGAGGTCTCCGACGAGGTCATCGGCCACACCCGGCAGGCCCTGGAGCGCGGTGCGCAGGCGAAGGCGGAGTGGGAGAAGTCCTACCAGCTGTGGCGGGACAACAACCCGGAGCGCGCGGCCGAGTTCGACCGCGTCGCCGCGGCCGAGCTGCCGGCCGGCTGGGAGGAGAAGATCCCGGTCTTCGAGACCGGCAAGGGTGTCGCCACCCGTGCCGCCTCCGGCAAGGTGCTCCAGGCGCTCGGCGCGGTCATCCCCGAGCTGTGGGGCGGCTCCGCCGACCTGGCCGGTTCGAACAACACGACGATCGACAAGACGTCGTCGTTCCTCCCGGCGGACAACCCGCTGCCGGAGGCGAGCCCGTACGGCCGCACGATCCACTTCGGCATCCGCGAGCACTCGATGGCCGCCGAGATGAACGGCATCGCGCTGCACGGCAACACCCGCATCTACGGCGGCACGTTCCTCGTGTTCTCCGACTACATGCGCAACGCGGTGCGCCTGTCGGCCCTGATGCACCTGCCGGTGACGTACGTCTGGACGCACGACTCCATCGGTCTCGGTGAGGACGGCCCGACGCACCAGCCGGTCGAGCACCTGGCCGCCCTGCGCGCGATCCCCGGCCTGAACGTGGTCCGCCCGGCGGACGCCAACGAGACGGCGATCGCCTGGCGCGAGATCCTCAAGCGCTACACCAAGGTCTTCGGCAAGGGCGCCCCGCACGGCCTGATCCTCACCCGCCAGGGCGTGCCGACCTACGAGCCGAACGAGGAGGCGGCCAAGGGCGGTTACGTCCTGTTCGAGGCCTCCTCCGGGACACCCGAGGTGATCCTCCTCGCGACCGGTTCCGAGGTGCATGTGGCCGTCGAGGCACGCGAGCAGCTGGAAGCCGACGGGGTGGCGACGCGGGTCGTGTCCATGCCGTCCGTGGAGTGGTTCGAGGAGCAGGACCAGGGGTACCGGGACAGCGTGCTGCCGCCCTCCGTGAAGGCCCGGGTCGCCGTCGAGGCGGGCATCGGTCTCACCTGGCACAAGTACGTCGGGGACGCCGGCCGCATCGTTTCCCTGGAGCACTTCGGTGCTTCGGCCGACGGCAAGGTCCTCTTCCGCGAGTTCGGCTTCACTGCCGAGAACGTGGCCGACAAGGCCCGGGAATCCCTCACCGCCGCCCAGCGCTGACGCCCACATACGACACGTAGGAGATGTAATTCCATGACAGACGCACTCAAGCGCCTCTCCGAGGAGGGCGTCGCGATCTGGCTGGACGACCTGTCGCGCAAGCGCATCACGTCCGGCAACCTCGCCGAGCTGATGGACCAGCAGCACGTCGTGGGCGTCACCACCAACCCGTCGATCTTCCAGAAGGCGATCTCGCAGGGCGACGGTTACGACCAGCAGCTCTCCGACCTCGCCGCCCGCAAGGTCACCGTCGAAGAGGCCATCCGCATGATCACGACGGCGGACGTCCGGGACGCCGCCGACATCCTGCGCCCGGTCTTCGACGCCACCGGCGGCCAGGACGGCCGGGTGTCGATCGAGGTCGACCCGCGGCTGGCGCACCACACCAAGGCGACGGTCGCCGAGGCCAAGCAGCTGGCCTGGCTGGTCGACCGTCCCAACACGCTGATCAAGATCCCGGCCACCAGGGCGGGTCTGCCGGCCATCACCGAGGTCATCGGCAACGGGATCAGCGTCAACGTCACGCTGATCTTCTCGCTGGAGCGTTACCGCGAGGTCATGGAGGCCTACCTGGCGGGTCTGGAGAAGGCGCAGGCCAAGGGCCTGGACCTGTCCCTGATCCACTCGGTGGCGTCCTTCTTCGTGTCCCGCGTGGACACCGAGATCGACAAGCGGCTGGACGCGCTCGGCACCGACGAGGCCAAGGCCGCCCGCGGCAAGGCCGGCGTCGCCAACGCCCGGCTCGCCTACCAGGCGTACGAAGAGGTCTTCTCGGGTGACCGCTGGGGCGCGCTGGAGAAGGCGGGCGCGAACAAGCAGCGTCCGCTGTGGGCCTCCACCGGCGTGAAGGACCCGGCGTACCGGGACACGATGTACGTCGTCGACCTGGTGGCGCCGAACACGGTGAACACCATGCCCGAGGCGACCCTGTTCGCCACCGAGGACCACGGCGAGGTCACCGGCAACACGGTGGCGGGAACCTACGAGCAGGCCCGTGCGGACCTCGACGCGGTCGAGAAGCTCGGGATCTCGTACGACGACGTGGTGCAGCTCCTGGAAGACGAGGGCGTCGAGAAGTTCGAGGCGTCCTGGAACGACCTGCTCAAGTCGACCGAGGCGGAGCTCCAGCGCCTCGCCCCTTCGGAGGGCTGAGAATTTGTCGAGCAGCAATCCGCTGCGTGACCCCGCAGACCGACGGCTCCCGCGTATCGCGGGGCCGTCGGGTCTGGTCATCTTCGGTGTCACGGGCGATTTGTCACGTAAAAAGCTGATGCCCGCGGTGTACGACCTCGCCAACCGGGGTCTGCTGCCGCCGGGCTTCTCGCTGGTCGGGTTCGCCCGCCGCGAATGGGCCAACGAGGACTTCGCCCAGGAGGTCCATGACGCGGTGAAGGAACACGCCCGCACCCCCTTCCGCGAGGAGGTCTGGCAGCAGCTCATCCAGGGCATGCGCTTCGTGCAGGGCACCTTCGACGACGACGACGCCTTCGAGCGGCTGCGCTCGACGATCGAGGAACTCGACAAGGCTCAGGGCACGGGCGGCAACTTCGCCTTCTACCTGTCGGTGCCCCCGGGCGCCTTCCCGGTGGTCATCCAGCAGCTCAAGAAGCACAACCTGGCGGACCAGCGGGGCGGCTCCTGGCGGCGCGCGGTCATCGAGAAGCCGTTCGGCCACGACCTGAAGTCGGCCGAGGAGCTGAACGCGACGGTCGAGGAGGTCTTCGCCCCGGACCAGGTCTTCCGCATCGACCACTACCTGGGCAAGGAGACCGTCCAGAACATCCTGGCGCTCCGCTTCGCCAACACGATGTTCGAGCCGATCTGGAACCGGTCCTTCGTGGACCATGTCCAGATCACGATGGCCGAGGACATCGGCATCGGCGGCCGGGCCGGGTACTACGACGGCATCGGCGCGGCCCGTGACGTCATCCAGAACCACCTGCTCCAGCTGATGGCGCTGACCGCGATGGAGGAGCCCGCCTCCTTCGACGCGGACGCGCTCGCCGCGGAGAAGACCAAGGTGCTCGGTGCGGTCAGGCTGCCGAAGGACCTGGGCAGCGCCACCGTACGCGGTCAGTACGCGGCCGGCTGGCAGGGCGGCGCGAAGGCGGTCGGCTACCTCCAGGAGGAGGGCATCGACCCCAAGTCGAAGACCGACACCTACGCGGCCATCAAGCTGGAGGTCGACAACCGCCGCTGGGCGGGTGTCCCCTTCTATCTGCGCACTGGCAAGCGGCTGGGCCGCCGGGTCACCGAGATCGCCGTCGTCTTCCAGCGCGCCCCGCACTCCCCCTTCGACCACACGGCGACGGAGGAGCTGGGCAAGAACGCGATCGTCATCCGGGTCCAGCCCGACGAGGGCGTCACGGTCCGCTTCGGCTCCAAGGTGCCGGGCACCTCGATGGAGATCCGGGACGTGTCGATGGACTTCGCCTACGGCGAGTCCTTCACGGAGTCCAGCCCCGAGGCGTACGAGCGGCTGATCCTGGACGTGCTGCTCGGCGACTCGAACCTCTTCCCGCGCACCGAGGAGGTCGAGCTGTCCTGGAAGATCCTCGACCCGATCGAGCGGTACTGGGACGAGAACGGCAAGCCGGCCCAGTACCAGGCCGGTACCTGGGGACCCGTCGAGGCGGACGAGATGCTCGAACGAGACGGACGGAGCTGGCGCCGGCCATGAAGATAGACCTCACCGACACCACGGCCAGCAAGATCAACAAGGGGCTGGTGCAGGGGCGGCGGGCCATCGGCACGCCGGCCGTGGGCATGGTCCTCACCCTGGTCATCGTCACGGACGAGGAGAACGCGTACGACGCGCTCAAGGCCGCCGGCGACGCGTCGCGCGAGCACCCCTCGCGCACGCTCGTGGTCATCAAGCGCGTCTCCCGCTCCCCGCGCGACCGCACCACGTCCCGGCTGGACGCCGAGGTGCGGGTGGGCGCGGAGGCGGGCACCGGCGAGACGGTCGTCCTGCGGCTGTACGGCGAGGTGGCCGACCACGCCCAGTCGGTCGTGCTGCCGCTGCTGCTGCCGGACGCGCCCGTCGTGGTCTGGTGGCCGGTGAACGCGCCGCTCGACCCGGCCGCCGACCCGCTCGGCGCGCTGGCCCAGCGCCGCGTCACCGACACCTACGCCGCCGAGCAGCCGGTACGGGATCTGACGGCCCGCTCCGAGACCTACACCCCCGGCGACACCGACCTGTCGTGGACCCGCATCACGCCCTGGCGTTCGATGCTGGCCGCGGCTCTCGACCAGGTCACCTGCAAGGTCGAGTCGGTGGAGGTGGAGGGCGAGGAGTTCAACCCGAGCTGCGAGCTGCTCGCGATGTGGCTCGGCGACCGGCTGGACGTGCCCGTACAGCGCTCGCTGTCCGGCGGACCGGGGCTCACCGCGGTGCGGCTGTCCACGGACTGCGGCCCGATCGTGCTGGACCGGGCCGACGGCTCGCTGGCCACGCTGTCCATCGACGGGCAGCCCGACCGTGCGGTGGCGCTCCAGCGCCGGGACACGGCCGAGCTGATCGCGGAGGAGCTGCGGCGGCTGGACCCGGACGACACGTACGCGTCGGCGCTGCGGTTCGGGGTGGAGCGGTTGAACACCTCGGCCGGCAGGAGCGGCACGGATTCCGCGCCAGAGGCTTCGGCCGACGCTCCGGAAGCCGTGGCCAAAGGAGCCGCCAAAGGAGAACCGGTCGCGGTTCCCACTCCCGTCGAAGCGGCTGTCAAAGTACCCGCGAAGGAATCGACGGCGCAGGCCCCGGTGAAGAAGGCGGCCGCGAAGTGAGTACGCCCCAGCTGGTCGTGCACCGCGACAAGGACCTGATGGCCCAGGCCGCAGCGGCCCGTCTGATCACGAAGGTCGTGGACGCGCAGGCCTCCCGGGGCCATGCGTCCGTGGTCCTGACGGGCGGCCGCAACGGCAACGGTCTGCTGGCCGCGCTGGCGGCCGCGCCCGCCCGCGACGCCATCGACTGGGGCCGCCTCGACCTGTGGTGGGGCGACGAGCGGTTCCTGCCCGAGGGTGACCCGGACCGCAATGTCACGCAGGCCCGCGAGGCACTGCTGGACAGCGTGCCCCTGGATCCGAAGCGCGTGCACGCCATGCCCGCATCGGACGGCCCCTACGGCTCCGACGTGGAGGCGGCCGCGGCCGGCTACGCGGAGGAACTGGCCCGCACGGCCGGTCCCGAGAACCACGGCTGCGTGCCCACCTTCGATGTCCTGATGCTGGGCGTCGGCCCGGACACCCACGTGGCCTCGCTCTTCCCCGAGCTGCCGGCCGTACGGGAGACCGAGCGCACGGTGGTCGGCGTGCGCGGCGCGCCCAAGCCGCCGCCGACCCGCACCACCCTCACGCTGGTGGCGATCCGGTCGGCACGTGAGGTGTGGCTGCTGGCTGCCGGCGAGGACAAGGCGCAGGCGGCGGCCATCGCCCTGTCGGGCGCGGGCGAGATCCAGGCCCCGGCGGCGGGAGCCCGGGGCCGGTCCCGGACCCTGTGGCTGCTGGACTCGGCGGCGGCGTCGCAACTGCCGCGCTCGCTGTATCCGCCGGCTTCGCCCTGACCGGGGCTGTCGACGGCTGAGGGCGGCGGGGTGTCCGTGGACACCCCGCCGCCCTCACGCGTGGGCCGCTCACTTCACCGAGCCGGCCATCACTCCCTGCACGAAGTGCCGCTGGAAGGCGAAGAACACGGCGACCGGCACCACCAGGGACAGGAAGGCCCCCGGCGCCAGTACGTCGATGTTGCTGCCGAACTGCCGTATCTGCGACTGGAGTTGCACGGTCAGCGGCTGCGAGGAGCCGTCGGCGAAGAGCAGGGCGACCAGCATGTCGTTCCACACCCACAGGAACTGGAAGATGGCGAGGCTGGCGAGCGCCGGCCGGCCCACCGGGAGGACGAGGCGGGTGAAGATCCGCCATTCGCTGCCGCCGTCCATCCGGGCCGCCTCCAGCATCTCCTTCGGTATCTCGACGAAGTAGTTGCGCAGCAGGAACACCGCGAACGGCAGCCCGTACGCCACGTGGAAGAGGACGACGCCGGGGATCGTGCCGAACAGGCCCAGCTGCCCGAAGAGTTTGGCGACCGGCAGCAGGCCGATCTGCACCGGCACCACCAACAGCGCGACCACGCCCAGGAAGACGGCCTCGCGGCCGGGGAAGTCGAGCCAGGCGAAGGCGTATCCGGCGAGCGCCGCGAGGACCACGACCAGGACGGTCGTCGGGACCGAGATGAGCACGGTGTTCCAGAACGCCTCGGTCATCCCCGCGTTCTTCAGCAGCTCCGCGTAGTTGTCGAAGGAGAGTTCGCCGGGACTGGCGAACACCGTCCACCAGCCGCCCTCGGCGGTGTCCTCGGCCGACCGCAGCGAGGACAGGAACAGTCCGGCCAGCGGGGTGACCCAGACCAGGCCGATCACCACGAGGACGGCCTGCACGAGGCCGTTTCCGAGGCCGCGCCGTACCGCGTTCATCGTTGGCTCCTTCGGAAGCGGCGGATGTTGAAGACCATCGCCGGGACGACGAGCAGCAGGAGCAGCACGCCGAGCGCGCTGCCGAGCCCCTGGTTGTTGCCGCCGCCGAACGACACCAGCCACATCTGCGTGGCGAGGACGGTGGCGTCCTCCTGCACCGGTCCGGGCGCGATGACGTAGACGAGGTCGAAGACCTTCATCACGTTGATCACCAGGGTCACGAAGACGACGGTGAGGACGGGTGCCAGCAGCGGGACGGTGATCCGCCGGAAGATCTGCCACTCGTTCGCGCCGTCCATCCGGGCCGCCTCCAGGGCGTCCCGCGGCAGCGTCGACAGCCCGGCGCCGATCAGGACCATGGAGAAGCCGGTCCAGATCCACAGGTACGCCCCGATGATCGCGGGTGTGACGAGGGCCGGCCCGAGCCAGGAGATCCCGTCGTAGGGCGGTGCGAAGTTGGACGCCGGGAGGCGCAGGGCGTAGGAGCCCGCGTCGAGTCCGGTGAAGCGGAAGGAGCCGTCGGAGGCCGTGGTGGTGGTCGCGGCCGTCCGTCCGTCGCGCACCGCCTCGACCTGCATCCGCGGCAGCCCGCTCTCCCGCGGGTCGACCTCGCCCGGTGTCCCTCCGCCTCCGGGCGTGAAGTCGAGGTAGACCACGCCGCGCAGTTCGTCCGGCGCGGTCGTGCGGCCGGCGGCCTCGTGGGCGGGCTCGGTGCCGGTGGGCAGGTCCTTGGGCGGGACGCCGACCAGCGGCAGGGTCACCGAGTCGCCCGGGGACGCGCTCGCACCGGTCCGGTACGAGCCGTCCGCCGCCCGGGTGAGTCCCTGGCCGTCGCGTGCCCGTGCCGACGGGTACGCGGAGGTGTCCTTGAAGACGTCGTGGACGGATACGGCGGCGGCGTTCAGGACGCCCTTGTCGGGGTCCTCGTCGTAGGCGAGCCGGAAGATGATGCCCGCGGCCAGGAAGGACACCGCCATCGGCATGAACAGCAGCAGCTTGAAGGCCGTGGCCCAGCGCACCTTCTCCACCAGCACGGCGAGGATCAGGCCGAGGCCGGTGAGCAGGGCGGGTGCCACGACGACCCAGATCGCCGTGTTGCGTACGGCCTTGACGGTGGCCGGGTCGCGGAACATCTCGGTGTAGTTCTCGCCGCCGACGAAGCGGGTCCCGGAGGCGTCGAAGAAGCTGCGCCCGATCGAGAACAGCACGGGGTAGACGACGAGGGCACCCAGCAGGAGCAGGGCGGGGAGGGCGAACAGCAGGGCGACGATCCGTCCCCGTCGGCGCAGGCGCCGGGCGCGGTCGGCGAGGCCTGTCGGCGGTGGTGGTGAAGCCGTCTCTTCTACAAGGGTCGCGGTCATGGCCGGTCAGCCCTTGTAGGCCTTGGCCGCCGCGGCTTCCAGCGCGGCCGCGGTCGCCTTCGGGTCGGACGGGTCGCGCAGGAAGTCCTGGAGCAGCTTCCACTCCCCGGCGCCCTTCGTGCCGCCGAACGCGGCCGGCGCCTGGTCGGACATGTCGAAGCGGACGGAGTCCCCGGCGTCGATGAGCGACTTGGCGGTGGCGCGGGTGACGTCGTCGCCGTAGGAGGCGAGGTCGAGCTTGGTGTTCGGGGACAGGAAGCCGCCGGCGCCGGCCCATACGGCGGCGGCCTCGGGGGTGGCCAGGTACTCCAGGAGTGCCATGCCCGCCTTGGTGTTCTTGCCGTCCTTGAGGACGACCGCGGCGTCGCCGCCGCTGACCACGGGGGCCTCGCCCGCGCCGACCGCCGGGAACGGGAAGAAGTTCGCGTCCTTGCCGATCGACCTTCCGAACTGGTCCTTGGCGACGCCGGCCACGAAGTCACCCTCGTAGACCATGCCCGCCTCGGGCTTCGGGCCGAACACCTTCTCCACCGAGCCCGGGAAGTCGGTGTTCAGGGCGCCGTTCTGGCCGCCCGCCAGCAGCTGCTTGTCCTTGAAGAGCTTGCCGAGTGTGGTGAGCGCCTCGACGACGGAGGGGTCGGTCCACTTCAGTTCGTGGGTGGCGAGGGCATCGTACTTCTCGGGTCCGGCCTGGGAGAGGTAGATGTTCTCGAACCAGTCGGTGAGGGTCCAGCCGTCCTGTCCGGCGACCGAGAAGGCGGCCAGCCCGGAGTCGGAGACGGTGTGTCCGGCCTTCAGCAGGTCGTCGTAGGTGGCCGGCGGCTCGACCCCGGCCTGGGTGAAGGCGTCGGGGCTGTACCAGACCGTCGACTTGTGGGCGGCCTTGAAGTAGAGGCCGTAGAGGGTGCCGTCGACGCTGCCGTACGTCTTCCAGACGGGGGCGAAGTTGGTGTCGACGGCCTTCTCGGTGGTGCCGGAGAGCTGCTTGAGCCAGCCGTTCTGCGCGAACTGCTGGAGCACGCCGACCTGCGGGACCATGACCACGTCGGGGGCGTTGCCACCCTCGATCTTGCTGCCGACGACGGTGGAGACGTTGTCGCCGGTGGACACGAACTGGGTCTTCGCGCCGGTCTTCTCGGCGAACGCGTCCAGCACCTTCTGGAAGTTCTTCTGCTCGCTGCCGGACCAGACTCCGGCGACGGTGACGGTCTGGCCGCCGAGGGCCTTGTCGCCGCCGCCCGCCGAGACGGGGTCGCTCGAACCGCAGGCGGTGGCGCCGAAGGTGAGGGCGAGGGCGGTGCAGCCGGTGAGGAGGGTCGTACGTCGTCGCATCATCGTTGATGTCCCTTCGAGGAGTGGGGAGTTGACGGGAGTCAGAGGTCGCCGAGCCACCAGGCGGAGGTGGAGCCGGGCAGTACGCCGGCCGGGCAGGGACCGCTGGACAGCAGGGGCGTGCCGGAGACCGGCGCGGGTGTGGGGGCCGTACCGAAGTTGACGGCGCAGAGGAGTCCGTCGCCGCGGACGAAGGCGAGGACGCCGGGCGGGGCGTCCAGCCAGCGCAGCGTGCCCTCGCCCAACTGGGGAAGGGCGGCGCGCAGTTGCAGGCCGTCGCGGTACAGGTGCCAGAAGGAACGGGTGTCGGCGAGGGCACGGTCGGTGGCGTACTCGGCGAAGTAGTCCGGCTGCGGCAGCCACGGCTTGGCGCCCTCGGCGCCGGAGGTGAAGCCGAACGGCGAGGCCTGGCCCGACCACGGCAGCGGGACGCGGCAGCCGTCGCGGATGCGGGCGCGGCTTCCGGTGCGCCGGAAGATCGGGTCGGTGAGCACGTGGTCGGGCAGGTCGACGACCTCGGGCAGCCCGAGTTCCTCACCCTGGTAGATGTACGCGGCGCCGGGCAGCGCCAGCATCAGCAGGGCGGCGGCGCGGGCGCGGGCGGTGCCGAGTCCGCTGCCCTCGGTCGCGGGTTCGCCGTAGCGGGTGACGGTGCGGACCTGGTCGTGGTTGTTGAGGACCCAGGTGACCGTCGAGCCCGTGCCGGCGATGTCCTCCATGGCCTCGGAGACGACCTTGCGGAAGGCGTCGGCGCTCCAGGGGGCGCTCAGCAGGTCGAAGAAGAAGGCCTGGTGCAGTTCGTCCGGGCGCACGTAGCGGGCGTGTTCGCGGGCCGTGGGCACCGAGACCTCGCCCACGAGGAGGCGTTCGCGGCCGTCGCGTGCCGTGTACTCCTCGCAGACCGACCGCCAGTGCCGCCACACGCCGTGCACCTCGGGCTGGTTCCAGGCGAGCGGGTTGACCGAGTCGCGGGTGCGGGCGTCGGCCTCGGGGTCCGGGGAGTCGGGCAGGTCCGGGTGCTTGAACAGGCCCGCGGCGACGTCGATGCGGAAGCCGTCGGCGCCCCGGTCCAGCCAGAAGCGCAGGATTCCGTCGAACTCGTCGGGCACCTCGGGGGTGCGCCAGTTCCAGTCGGGCTGCTCGGGGGTGAACATGTGGAGGTACCACTGGCCGGGCCGTCCGTCCGGCTCGGTCACCCGGCTCCAGGCCGGGCCGCCGAACATGGCGTGCCAGTTGTTGGGCGGCTCGGATCCGTCGGGGCCGCGGCCGTCGGCGAAGTGGAAGCGGGCGCGGGCCGGGCTGCCGGGCCCGGCGGCGAGCGCCTCGCGGAACCAGGGGTGCTCGCTGGAGCAGTGGTTGGGCACGATGTCCAGGAGCACCTTGACGCCGAGCCGCCGGGCGGCCGCCACCAGCAGGTCGAACTCGGCGAGGTCGCCGAAGAGCGGGTCGACGCCTCGGTAGTCGGACACGTCGTAGCCGTGGTCGGCCTGCGGGGAGGGGTAGAAGGGGCTGAGCCAGATGCCGTCCACCCCGAGCTTCTTGAGGTACGGCAGCCCGGCCCGGACGCCGGCGAGGTCGCCGATGCCGTCGCCGGTGCTGTCCAGGAAGCTGCGGACGTACACCTGGTAGATCACTGCGTCGCGCCACCAGTGGTGGGCGTCGATGCGCTGGAGACTCACCCCGTTGACCTGTCTGTGCGAGCTGACGTTATGCATGCATGTTAGGTAGGCATGTCGAGAGGGTGTCAACGAGCAGGCAGGAGTTACCGGGGAGTTGGCCGGACAAACAGGGAGTTATAGGGGCACGCGGAGGTAAGGTGAGACCGGCGCGTTACCTAACATGTAACTAGGGTGGGTCAGCGGGAGGAGACGGCGGCGAGTTCTCGCGCCAGCCGGCGCACCGCGGCCTCGGGCGTCTCGCGCCCGGTCATCGCGTCGTGCACCACCGCCTGCACCACCAGGCTCACCTGGTCGTAGCGCGCGCTCTTGGGTCGCGGCGCGGCGGCGAGGACGCTCTCGCGCAAGGTCGGCAGATAGGGGAAGTCGCGGATCAGCGCGGGATCCTCGTACAGCGCTGCCCGCACCGGCGGCAGGGCGCCGCGGGTGAGGACCTGGCGCTGGACGGGCTCACTGGTGAGGTAGCCGATGAGCCGCGCGGCCGAGTCGGGGTGCCGGGCATGGGTGTTGACGGCCAGGTTGGAGCCGCCGAGGACGCTGGTCCCCGGACCGTCGGGGCCCGGCAGCGGTACGGCGCCGATCCGCCCGGCGACCCGCGAATCCGGGGCCGAGGCGGCGACGTAGGCGTAGGGCCAGTTGCGCAGGAAGAGGAGCCGGCCGTCCTGGAAGGCCTGCTTGGACTCCTCCTCCTTGTACGTCAGCGCCTCTTCGGGTATCCAGCCCTCGCGCACCCCGCGGGCGAGGAACGCGATGCCCTCGCGGGCACCGGCCGAGTTCACGGTGACGCGGCTCCCCTCGTCGCCGAGGATGGTGCCGCCCGCCGAGTAGACGGCCTCGGCCGCGTTGACGGTGAGGCCCTCGTACGGCAGGAACTGCCCGGCGTAGCCGCCGAGTCCGTGCTTGGGGGCGACGGTGCGCGCGGCCCGTTCCAGTTCGGCCCAGGTGCGCGGCGGCGGGACGCCCTCCTCGGTAAGGACGTCCTTGCGGTAGAGGAGGAGTCCGGCGTTCGTGACGTACGGGACGGCGTAGAGCTGTCCCTCGTAGGTCGCCGTGTCGACGACCGGCGGCAGGAACGTCTTCAGGGGGAAGCGGTCGCGGGGCAGCGGACGTATCCAGCCCGCCGCGGCGAACTCCGGTGTCCAGTTGACGTCGATGTTGAGGACGTCGAAACGGCCGCGGTCGCCGCCGCGCAGGTCGGTCGTCATCTGCGCGTGGGTCTCGTCGGCGGAGTCCGGCAGCTCGACGAGGGTGACCCGCTCACCGGGATGGGTGCGGTTCCAGCCTTCCAGCAGCGGGCCGAGATAGCCGGTGAGGTCTCCGGCGGTGGCGAGGGTCAGCGGCCCCCGGCCCTGCGCGCCGCCTCCCTGGTGCGCACCGGCACCCGAGGCGACGTACCCGGTGAGGATCACGACGAGGACGAGGAGGCCCCTACCGGCGGCGTGTATCCACCGCATAGGTTCCTCCCTGTACACCGGCACGGGCGTCCTCGCCCGGTCAGAGGCCATGTATACCTGTTAGGTATGCGCGATACTAGGGCCTGGCGTCAGATTCTCGTCGTCCGCCCGGAGGGCGGGCCCGGCGGCGTCAGGTGCGTGCTCTGGGGGTCCCCCCGGCCGAAGGCTGGGGGAGTGCCGGGCGCAGGCCCTCGTACTGGTTGTACGTGGGTCCGTGCCCGGTGCGGCGGGAGTGCGTGCATGGCGTCGCCGGGCAGGCGGGAATCTGACGGCAGGCCCTTGGGCCTGGAGCACATTACGAGGACTAGGAGGACAGCACGCGTGCGCCTTGCCCTCCTGGCTCTTCTCGCGCGCGGCCCCGCCCACGGCTACGAGCTCAAACAGGACCTTGAGCAACTGCTGGGCTCCGCGTACCCTCAGCCCAACGTCGGCCAGATATACGTCACCCTCGGCCGTCTCGAGAAGACGGGCCTGATCGAGGGCGAAGAGGTCGAGCAGTCGAGCCGCCCCAACAAGAAGATCTACCACCTCACCGACGCCGGCCGGGACGAGCTGCGCGCCTGGTACGAGGAGACGGCGGACGAGCCGCGCGTCCGGGACGAGTTCTTCATGAAGCTCGCCCTCGCCCCGCAGACCGGCCTCGCCGACCAGATCGCCCTCATCAACAGGCAGCGGCGCCAGTACCTCAACACCATGCGCAGCCTGTCGAAGCTGGCGGCCGCCGAGAACCGCGACAACCGCATCTCCCAGCTGCTGATCGAGGGCGCGATGCTGCATCTGCAGGCCGACCTCGACTGGCTGGAGCGATGCCAGGAAGAGCTGGAGGAACCGCAGTGAGCGACCGTCCCGTTCCCCTGCTGCGCGCCGAGGGCCTGGTCAAGACCCATCACGGCGAGGGCGCCCCGGCGCACGCCGTGCGTGGCGTCGACCTGTGCGTACGCGGCGGCGAGTTCGTGGCGATCACCGGTCCCTCGGGCGCCGGGAAGTCGACACTGCTGCATCTCCTCGGCGGACTCCAGCGGCCCGACAGCGGCAGCCTCTGGCTGGACGGCGAGCGCACCGACGCCTACCGCGAGTCGCGCTGGGCGGTCGAGCGCAGGAAACGCATCGGGATCGTCTTCCAGTTCTTCAACCTGGTCTCCAACCTGTCGGTCGCCGACAACGTGGAGCTGCCCGCCCTGCTCGCCGGCCTGTCCCCCCGGCAGGCGCGCGCCGAGCGGGAAGAGCTGCTGGCCGAGCTGGGGCTCACCGGCAAGGACCGCAGCATGCCGGGCGAGCTGTCCGGCGGCGAACAGCAACGGGTCGCGCTGGCCCGCGCCCTGGTCAACCGTCCGCCCCTGCTGCTCGCCGACGAACCCGCGGGCAGCCTGGACAGCAAGGGCACCCGCGAGGTCATGCGGCTGCTGTCCCGCTTCCACCAGCGCGGCCAGACCATCGTGCTGGTCACCCATGACGCGCGGCTCGCGAGCGCCGCGGACCGAGTGATCAGCTTCTTCGACGGACGGATAGCCGACGACGCGGAACTCGACGGCACGCCGTCCCGCGCCACCGGCATCTCCGGCGTGCTGGAGCTGAAGGACTGACATGCGCGCGTACGACGATCCCCGGAAAGCCAGGACGCCGCAGGCCTACGACGATCCCCGGAAAGCCGGGACGGCGCGGGCGTACGACGGTTCCGGGAAGGGCTGAGCCGGTGCGAGCGACTCTGCGCTGGGCCCACTCCGATCTGCGCACCCACCGCGGGGAGGCGCTGTTCCTGGTGCTCGCCACGGCGGGCATCGTCGCCTCGCTGCTGCTGGCCACGGCTCTGTTCGGGTACGCCACCAACCCCTGGCAGCGGGTGTTCACCCAGGCGCGCGGCGCGCACGTGTGGCTGCACACCGGCCCGACGGCCGCCGTGGACAGGCTCGCCGCCCTGGACGGCGTCGAGTCCGTCGCCGGCCCCTACCCGGTCGCCTCCACCACCGTGACCTCCCGTGGCGCCCGCGCCTCCGTCGAACTGCGCGGCACACCCGAGCTGCCCGCTGTGGGCCGCCCGCTGCTCACCGCCGGTCGCTGGCTGGACCCGGAGAACCCCGACGGTGTCGTCCTGGACGGCCGCCTCGCCCGCGCCCTGGTGGCCGAACCCGGTGACACCCTCGCCCTGCCCGGTAGCACGCGCGCACTGACCGTCCTCGGCATCGCCGACAACGCCGAACCTCGGTACCGCCCCGGCGACCGCCCCGGCCTGGTCTGGGCACTCCCCTCGGCCGTGCCGGACCCCGACGGCCAGGTCACCGGCCTGCGGCTGGCCGATCCCGACGACACCGACTACGCCGTCCAGCGCGCGGTGACCGTGCTGGGCTCCGGCGCGGTCAGCGAGGTCTCCACCTGGCAGCAGGCCCGCGCCGAGGCCCAGGGCGACAACCGGCTCCTCGGACAGGTACTGGGCCTGTTCGGGCTGGGCGCGCTGGTCGCCGCCGGACTCGCCGTGCACGGGGCCATCGGCACCCGGATCCGCGGACACCTGCGGGACATCTCCGTCCTGAAGGCGATCGGCTTCACCCCCGGCCAGGTCGTGCGGATCTTCCTGCTCCAGCACGTCGCCTACGCCCTGCTGGGCGCCACCGCCGCGGCGGCCCTCGTCCAGGCGCTGGGCAGCCTGGTCCCGGGGCGGCTGGGGGACGCGGTCGGCGTGTGGCAGAACCTGCCCGGCCATGCCGTGGCGCTGGTGTCGGTGCCCCTGGCGGTGGTGCTGTTCATCGGCGCGACCACCGGGCTCGCCGCCTGGCGGGCGGGGCGGGTGCCTCCGGTGCCGGTGCCCCGGCCGGCCGCGGTGGCGGGCGGACGGCTGTCAGGCGTGGCACGCCGGGCACTGGGGCTGCGGCTGCCGCCCGCACTGGTGCTGGGCTGGCACAAGGCGTTCACCCGACGACGGCGTTCCGTGGCCACGGTGGCCCGGCTGGCGCTGCCGCTGCTGCTGATCGTGGTCGCGCTGAGCGCGTGGACCACCATCGACCGCTTCCGCAGCAGCCCCGAGGAGACGGGTCTGCCGACGGCGCTCACCGTCCACACCGGCACCGGACCCTCCGACCGGGACACCCGCGCCCTGCTGGAAAGGGACCCGCAGGTCGCCGCCGCCTACCCGGGCGTCGAGGTGGCCGCCCTGGTCCCCGGCCAGACGGCCACGATCGCCCTGCGCGGCTTCGGCACCCGCGCGGACCCCTACCCCTACAGCCTGGCCGACGGCCGCCCCGCGCACGGCCGGGACGAGGCGGTGGCCGGACAGGGCCTGCTCGACCTGCTCGACGTACGCGTCGGCGACTGGGTGCGGATGACGGTGGGCGAGCAACCGCAGATCCTGCACATCGTGGGCCGCAGCATCGAGCCGGAGAACGCCGGCCGGGTCATCTCCACCTCGCTCGACACCCTCCGCGAGAACGATCCGGGGCTCGGCCCGACGCTGTACCAGCTGCGGCTGCGCCCCGGCGCCGACCCAGGCACGGTGGCCGGGCGGCTGGCCACGGCCGGGGAGGGCCGCCTTGACGTCCACGCCGTGACGAACCCGGCCGACGGGCTGTCCCCGCTGCGCGGGGTGTTCGTCGGACTGATCGCCGTCCTCGCCCTGATCGGGCTCATCGAGCTGCTGACCACGATCGGCGGCACCGTGCGCGAGGGCGAGCGGGATCTGCTGGCGCTCAAGGCCATCGGCCTGTCACCACGCCAGATCACCGCGATCACGGTCACCGCCACCGGCTGCACCGCCCTGGCCGCGGTCGTCGTCGGTACGGCACTGGGCACGCCTCTCGCACACTGGCTGATCGACGCCCAGGGCAGGTCGAGCGGCATCGGAGCCGGGATCGCCCACGGTCCTTCGCCCGTCCTGCTGCTGCTGTTCGGCGCGGCGGCGGTGCTGGGCGCGACCGCGCTCGCCGCCGTACCGGCGACCCGCGCCGCCCGCCGGCGCCTCGCGGACACGCTCAGCTCGGTGACCTGAGAGCGCCGGGACGGGGGGCCGAGTGGCACCCCGTCCCACCGCGAGCGCTCTACCGGCCGCGCAGCTCCCGGTACGTCGCGACGAGGGCCTTGGTGGAGGGGTCCAGGCCGGGGACGTCGGCGCCCTCGGTGAGGGCGGGTTCGACGCGCTGGGCGAGGACCTTGCCGAGTTCCACGCCCCACTGGTCGAAGGAGTCGATGTCCCAGACGGCGCCCTGGACGAACACCTTGTGCTCGTAGAGGGCGATGAGCTGGCCGAGGACGGACGGGGTCAGCTCGGCGGCCAGGATGGTGGTGGTGGGGTGGTTGCCCCGGAACGTCTTGTGGGCCACCAGTTCCCCGGGCACCCCCTCGGCGCGGACCTCGTCCGCGGTCTTGCCGAAGGCGAGTGCCTGCCCCTGCGCGAACAGGTTGGCCATCAACAGGTCGTGCTGGGCCT
>NZ_JARGEF010000076.1:0-32794 GCF_033794725.1 Streptomyces sp. ID05-39B
GCGGCAGGCGGCAGGCGGCAGGCGGCAGGCGGCCGCGGGCTGGGCGGGTGAGGGGGGAAGGCGTGCCCGCTGGCCACCGGCACGTGGGCCCGGCCGGCGGGCGCGTTAGATTGACCCCGTGCTCTCACGCCTCACACGTCCCCGGGCCCTTGCCGTCTGCGCGCTTCCGCTGGTGGCGTTGTTCGCCACCGTGGGGCTGGCCCCGTTGCCGTTCTCGGTGGCACAGCCGGGGATGACGGCGAACGTGCTCGGCGAGAACAAGGGCACGCCCGTCATCACGATCTCCGGCGCGCCGACCCGTGACACGAGCGGGCAGCTGCGGATGACGACCATCGAGGCGACCGGCCCGGACGCGGACATCACCCTGGCCGATGTGATCGACGGCTGGTTCCGCAGCGACCAGGCCGTCATGCCGCGTGACTCGGTCTATCCCGCGGGGGACAGCACGAAGGAGATCGAGCGCTACAACACCGAGCAGATGGAGAAGTCCCAGGACATCGCGACCGAGGCCGCCCTGCGCTACCTCGACCGCACCGACGACGGCATCGAGGTCACGCTGAAGCTCGCCGACGTCGGCGGCCCCAGCGCGGGCCTGCTGTTCTCCCTGGGGATCATCGACCGGCTCGACGGCGACGGCAGCGGGGGCGACCTCACGGGCGGCCGTACGATCGCCGGTACGGGGACCATCGACGCGGACGGCAAGGTCGGCGCGGTCGGCGGGGTGGCCCTGAAGACGCAGGCCGCCCGCCGGGACGGGGCGACCGTGTTCCTGGTGCCGAAGGCCGAGTGCTCGGACGCCAAGTCCGAACTCCCCAAAGGGCTGCGGCTGATCCCGGTGTCCACCCTCAAGGGCGCGGTGAGCGCCCTGACCGCCCTGGAGAAGGGCGAAGGCTCCGTCCCGGGCTGTTGAGGCAGTCCTACTTCACGAACCCCTCCGCCTTCATCCAGTCCAGGGCGACCTGGTGCGGGTCCTCACCGTCGACGTCGACCTTCGCGTTCAGTTCCTGGGCGACCGCGTTGTCGAGTTTCGCGGTGACCGGGTCGATGACCTCGGCGATGGCCGGCCACTTCTCGAAGGTCTTGCTGTTGACCACGGGGGCCGCGTTGTAGTTGGGGAAGAACTTCCTGTCGTCGGCCGTCACCGCGAGGCGCATGGACTTGATGCGGCCGTCGGTGGTGAAGACCTCGCCATAGGTGCAACTGCCCTTCGCCGTCTGGGTGTAGATGATCCCGGTGTCCATCTGCGTGATCCGGTCCGCCGGCACCTTCATGCCGTACGCCTTCTGCATGCCCGGCAGTCCGTCCGCGCGGTTGGCGAACTCGCTCTCCACGCACAGCGTGACGGCCTTCGGGTCCGTCCGGGACAGCTCGGCCACCTCCGACAGCGTCCTCGTGCCGTACTTCTTGTAGTTGGCCTGGTTCATGGCCAGCGCGTAGGTGTTGTTCAGCCGGGACTGCGGCAGCCAGGTCACCCCGTTGCGCACGTCCGCGTCACGCACCGCCTGCCACTGCTTCAGCGGGTCGGTGATGGGCTCGCTGTTGCCCTGGTACGTGATCCAGGCGGTGCCCGTGTACTCGTACATGGCGTCGGCGTCGCCCTTGCGGATCGCCTCGCGGCCGCCGATGGAACCCTGGATGCCGGTCCGGTCCAGGACCTCCGCGCCCGCCGCCTGGAAGGCGATGCCCATCATCGCGCCGAGGATGAGGCTCTCGGTGAACGACTTGGACGTCACGGTGAGATCGGCGCCCCTGAGCGGCTCGCCCTGCCCGATCGAGCCGGGGGAGACGTCGTCGACCATGGGGGAACCGCTGGTCAGGCCACAGGCGGAGGCCAGCACCAGCAGCCCCGCGAGACAGAACGGCACCCTTCTCACTGCCCCACCTCCAGGCCGCGCGGACGCAGCAGCACCTCGGCCAGCGAGGCCAGCCAGTCGACCAGCAGGGCCAGGGCCACGGTCAGCACAGAGCCCAGTACCAGGACCGGCATGCGCTGGTTGGTGATGCCGGTGGTGATCAGCACGCCCAGTCCGCCGCCCCCGCCGAAGGTCGCCAGGGTCGCCGTGCCGACGTTCAGGACGAGCGCCGTACGGACGCCGGCCAGGATGAGGGGTACCGCCAGCGGCAGCTCCACCCGGTTCAGCACTCCGAGCGGGGACATGCCGATCCCGCGGGCGGCCTCCAGCAGCGTCGGGTCGTTCGCCTTCAGGCCCGCGATGGTGTTGGAGAGCACCGGCAGGACGGCGTAGGCGATGATCCCGATGAGGGCCGCCCGTCGGCCGATGCCCAGCCAGATCACCAGCAGGGCGAGCAGACCGATCGCGGGGGTCGCCTGGCCCATGTTGGCGAAGGTCATCGCGACCGGGGTGGCCTTGCGGAAGGCCGGCCGGGTCAGCGCGATGCCCAGCGGGATGGCGATGATCAGCACGAAGAAGGTGGAGATCACCGTCAGCTGGACGTGCTGCCACAGCGCCTTGGACACCTGCCCGTCGGCCAGCGCGTTCTCGGAGAGCGGGTCCAGCTCCGCCTGCGCGAACCACAGCCAGGTGGCGAGGAGCATCACGACCAGGAAGGCGGGCACGAGGGTCAGCTTCTGCCAGCCGATGCGCCGGCGCGGTGGACCGGACGGCGCAGCCGCGGGCTCCTCCTCCTGGTCCAGCCGGTCGTCGAGGCGGTCGTCCGGCCCGTCGTCCAGCAGGTCGTCCCGTTCGCCGGTGCTCACGCCTTCGCCTCCCCGCCGGGGCCCTCCTGTTCCGCGTGCGTCTGCGCGGCCCGGGCCTCCTCCAGTTCGTGCTGGGCCTCCAGCGCCTCCAGCCGGTCGGCCTCCAGCAGTTCGTGCACCGAGTTCATCAGCGTCTCCATGTCGACGACCCCGGTGTACTCGCCGCGCCGCCCGGTGACCGCGACCCGCCCGGTGTTGTCGGTGAGCACCGCCTCCAGCGCGTCCCGCAGGGTCGCGTCCCGGGTCACCGTGTCCGTGACCAGGGTGCCCGCGCGGGCCAGTGAGCCCTTCGCCCGCATCAGGTCGCCGCGCCGCAGCCACTTGTAGGGCCGGCCGCGCTTGTCGAGGAGCAGGATCTCGTTCGTCCCGCTGGACCGGATCCGGTTGAAGATGGCCTGGAGCGGGTCGTCGACGCTCACCGTCGGATAGTCGGTGATCTCCACATCCCGTACGCGCGTCAGGTTGAGCCGCTTCAGGGCCGCGCCGGCGCCGACGAACCCGGACACGAAGTCGTCCGCCGGGTTGGTGAGGATCGCCTCCGGGGTGTCGAACTGGGCGATGTGCGAGCGCTCGCGCAGCACGGCGATCCGGTCGCCGAGCTTGATGGCCTCGTCGAAGTCATGGGTGACGAACACGATCGTCTTGTGCAGTTCGTGCTGGAGCCGGATCAGCTCGTCCTGGAGGTGGTCGCGGGTGATCGGGTCCACGGCGCCGAACGGCTCGTCCATCAGCAGCACCGGCGGATCCGCCGCCAGCGCCCGCGCCACGCCGACCCGCTGCTGCTGGCCGCCGGACAACTGGCGCGGATAGCGGTGGTGGAACTCCCCGGGGTCCAGTCCGACCAGGTCGAGCATCTCCTCCACCCGGTCCCTGATCCTGCCCTTCGGCCAGCCGATCATCTTCGGCACGAGCGCGATGTTCTGCGCGACCGTCATGTGCGGGAACAGTCCGGAAGCCTGGATCGCGTAGCCGACCTTGCGGCGCAGTTTCACCGGGTCGATGTCGGTGACGTCCTCGCCGCCGATGCGGATGCGGCCGCCGCTCGGCTCGATCAGCCGGTTGATCATCTTCAGGGTCGTCGACTTCCCGCAGCCGGACGGCCCGACGAAGATGACGATCTCGCCCGCCTTGATCTCCATGTTCACGTTGTCCACGGCGGGGCTCGCGCTGCCCGGGTAGCGCTTGGTGAGGTTCTCCAGCTCGATCGCGGCGCCATGCGACTCAGACACGGATCCCCCTCGGAATCGTCAGCCGTCCGAGAAGGACGTACGCGGCGTCGAACAGCAGGGCCAGCACGATGATCCCGAGGGTGCCCGAGAGGACCTGGTTGAGCGCGTTCTTGCTGCCCAGGGAGGCCAGGCCGCGGAAGATCTCGTTGCCGAGGCCGGGCCCGGAGGCGTAGGCGGCGATGGCCGCGATGCCCATCAGCATCTGTGTCGAGACCCGGATGCCGGTCAGGATCGGCGGCCAGGCCAGCGGCAGCTCGACCCGCGCCAGCCGCATCACCCTGGACATCCCGATGCCCTTGGCCGCGTCCACCAGGGACGGGTCGACGCCCCGCAGGCCCACGACGGAGTTCCGCACGATCGGCAGCAGCCCGTACAGCGTCAGCGCGATCACCGTGGGCGGCACGCCCAGGCCGACGACCGGGATCAGCAGGCCGATCATGGCGAGGGACGGGATCGTGAGGATCGTGGAGGTGGCCGCGGTGGCGAGGTTCCCCGCCCAGTCGCTGCGGTAGGTGACGACCCCGAGCAGTACGCCGATCAGGGTCGCCAGGACCATGCACTGGAACACGGCGCTGGCGTGCTGGTAGGCGTCGGTGAGCAGTTGCTGGTGCCGGTTGCCCACGTACTCCCAGAAGCTCACACGCCCTCACCCCGTCGTCGTGCCCGGCCCTTCCCGTGCGTCCGCCGCCTGCTCCACCAGCGGGATGATCCGCAGTGGAACGGGGTTCTCCATCACGATCGCGGTGGAGGCCCGGACAATGCCATCAAAACCGACAACCAGGTCGATGACCCGTTGGAGATCGGCGTTGGAGCGGGCCACCAGACGGCACAGCATGTCCCCGGTGCCGGTGGTGGTGTGCAGCTCCAGCACCTCGGGCACGGTCGCCAAGTGGGCCCGTACGTCGGCCCCTTGGCCCTGCCGGATCTGGAGCGTGGCGAACGCGGTGACCGGGTAGCCGAGGGCCGCCGGGTCCACCTGCGGCCCGAATCCGCGGATGACGCCATTCGATTGAAGCCGGTCCAGCCGCGCCTGCACGGTCCCCCGGGCGACCCCCAGCCGCCGGGACATCTCCAGCACGCCGATCCGCGGCTCCCGTGCCAGCAGCACGATGATCCGGCCGTCCAGATGATCGATCGCCACATTCGCCTCCGAGATGGTCACCCTGTACAGAAACGCTGCCGAAACCGCCGTACCACTGGACAGGCTGACCAGTGGTAGAGCGAACTATTGCGCACCTTGCAGGGTCGGGGCGAGGCTTCGGCCATGACGCAGACCACTCACCACACTCCCGACACCGCCCGGCAGGCCGATCCCTTCCCGGTCAAGGGAATGGACGCGGTCGTCTTCGCCGTGGGCAACGCCAAGCAGGCGGCGCACTACTACTCCACCGCCTTCGGCATGAAGCTGGTCGCGTACTCCGGACCGGAGAACGGCAGCCGCGAGACCGCCGCCTACGTCCTGGAGAACGGCTCCGCCCGTTTCGTGCTCACCTCGGTGATCAAGCCCGCCACCACCTGGGGCCACTTCCTCGCCGAGCACGTGGCCGAGCACGGGGACGGCGTCGTCGACCTCGCCATCGAGGTCCCGGACGCCCGCGCCGCGTACGCCTACGCCCTGGAGCACGGCGCGCGCTCGGTCGCCGAGCCGTACGAGCTGAAGGACGAGCACGGCACGGTGGTGCTGGCGGCCATCGCCACCTACGGCGAGACCCGCCACACCCTCGTCGAGCGCGGCGGCTACGACGGCCCCTACCTGCCCGGCTACGTGGCCGCGAGCCCGATCGTCGAGCCGCCCGCCCACCGCACCTTCCAGGCGATCGACCACTGCGTCGGCAACGTCGAACTCGGCCGCATGAACGAATGGGTCGGTTTCTACAACAACGTCATGGGCTTCACCAACATGAAGGAGTTCGTGGGCGACGACATCGCCACCGAGTACAGCGCCCTCATGTCGAAGGTCGTCGCCGACGGCACGCTCAAGGTCAAGTTCCCGATCAACGAGCCCGCCATCGCGAAGAAGAAGTCCCAGATCGACGAGTACCTGGAGTTCTACGGCGGCGCGGGCGTCCAGCACATCGCCCTCAACACGGGCGACATCGTGCAGACGGTCCGCACCATGCGCGCCGCCGGCGTCCAGTTCCTCGACACCCCCGACTCCTACTACGACACCCTCGGCGAGTGGGTCGGCGACACCCGCGTGCCCGTCGACACCCTGCGCGAGCTGAAGATCCTCGCCGACCGCGACGAGGACGGCTACCTGCTCCAGATCTTCACCAAGCCGGTCCAGGACCGCCCGACCGTCTTCTTCGAGATCATCGAACGCCACGGCTCGATGGGCTTCGGAAAGGGCAACTTCAAGGCCCTCTTCGAGGCGATCGAGCGGGAGCAGGAGAAGCGCGGAAACCTGTAGCAGCGCGGCAATCCGTAGAAGCCGGTTGCCGAAAGAAGCCGGTTGCCGAAACGGCCTCCCATCAGGAGAACGTCGGCACCTGCGCCATCGACGGCTCGCCCAGCGCCAACAGCGCCGTGCGGGCCGTCCGCGCGTGCAGCGGAGAGAAGTACGGGTTGATCCGCAGCGCCTCCGCCAGATGTCGCCGCGCCGCCCCGTCCCGCCTCAACTGCCGCTCGATCATGCCCCGGTGGTACATGTACGGCGCGCTGCGCACCGTACCGTCGTGCGCCCGGTCGGTGGCGATCACGGCGTACCGCAGCCCCTCCTCGTGCCGCCCGGACCGGTGCAGGGCCCAGCCCAGCGCGTCCGCGACCTCGATCGCCGGCTGGCGCCGCCACTCCGCGCGCAGCCGCCGCACGGCCACCGCGGGATCCCCGTGGTCGGCCTCGAAGCGGCCCAGCAGCAGTTCCCCGTCCACCCCGCCGGCCGCCTCCTCCCGGACCCGCTCGCGCAGCAGGTCGTACTGCACCCGCGCCGCCCGGGCCATCCCCAGCGACTCGTACAGTTCACCCAGCTCCAGCGCGTACTGCGGCAGCGGCTGCTTGGCGAGGGCCACCTGGTAGGCGCTCAGCGCCTCCGAGATCCGGCCGAGCGCCGCCTGCGCCCGCCCCTGCCCGGCCTGCGCGGCCCGCTGGTCGGGGTCGAGCTGCACCGCCTCCTGGAAGTGCCGCAGCGCGGACTCACGGTCGCCGCGTTCCCAGGCGAGCTGCCCGGCCCGCTCCAGGCACGCGGCCCGTTCGGCGGGGGAGACGGCTCCGGCCGCCGCGTCCGACAGGGCCGCCGCCGCGTCCTCGCGCCAGCCCCGGTCGCGGTAGACGGCCGCCGCCCGCGCCAGCACCGCGGGACCCGAGCGCAGCTCCAGCAGCCGGTCCAGCGCGGCCTTCGCCTTCTTGTGCTCGCCGAGCCCGGTGTAGGCGTCGATGAGCTGCGGATACGCCGTCCAGTGCAGGGGGGCCGCCTTGCGCGCGGCCTCGCCCCAGGACCGTGCGGCCGGGAAGTCGCGGCGGGCGTTGGCGAGGGCGGCCAGAGCGACCAGCGCCTCCGTGTTCCTGGCGGGCCGCACCGACAGGGAGGTCCGCAGCGCCCGTTCGGCCTGCGGATAGTGGGCGGCCGTGTCGGCGGTGCGCCGGCCCTGCTCGACGTAGGCGGCACCGAGGACCGCCCAGGAGCGGGCGTCCCTGGGATGCGCGCGCACCCGGGCCTCACGCTCGCCGATCAGCACCGCGAGGTCGGGCAGCGCGGCGGCCACCCCGGTACGGACCGCGGCCTGCGCCTGAGCCCCCGGAGCGGGCGCCGGAGCGGTCCGGTCCGCCCCCTCGCCCGGCAGGCACAGCAGGACCCCGCCCAGCACCAGGCAGCCGGCCAGCGAGCCGGTCAGCAGGCGCCGGCGAAGCCGGGAGCGGGCCTGCGACGGTCCGGGCCCCGTCCCGGGCGGCGAATCGGCGGCTTCACTGGCTTCGGCGGCGGTCTCGGTAGCGCTCTCCATGGCGCTCACTGTGCGTCAGCGCGAGGACCGTGCGACGGTATCCGCCGGGTGCCGCAGACGGGGTTCACACCGATGGCGGCGGGTGCGACGCTGTGATCATGAGCCGTATCGAAGCCCCTCGCGACGAGGTGACCGGCAACCTCCTCGACCGACTGCTCGACGGCCTGCCCGCCGAGGCGGTCCTCACCGACCCCGACGTCACGGCCGCCTACGCGCACGACATGGCGAGCTTCTGCCCGGCCGGCACCCCGGCCGCCGTCGTGCTGCCGCGCACCGTCGAACAGGTCCAGCACGTCCTGCGCACCGCCACCGAACTGCGCGTCCCGGTCGTCCCGCAGGGCGCCCGCACCGGCCTGTCGGGCGGCGCCAACGCCTCCGACGGCTGCCTGGTCCTGTCCCTGACCAAGATGGACCGCATCCTGGAGATCAGCCCCGTCGACCGCATCGCCGTCGTCGAACCCGGCGTCGTCAACGCGGTCCTCTCCCGAGCCGTGGCCGAGCACGGCCTGTCCTACCCGCCGGATCCCTCCAGCTGGGAGATGTGCACGATCGGCGGCAACATCGGCACCGCCTCCGGCGGCCTGTGCTGCGTGAAGTACGGCGTCACCGCCGAGTACGTCCTCGGCCTGGACGTCGTCCTCGCCGACGGCCGCCTGATGTCCACCGGCCGCCGCACCGCCAAGGGCGTCGCCGGATACGACCTCACCCGCCTGTTCGTCGGCTCCGAGGGTTCCCTGGGCGTCGTCGTCCGGGCCACCCTCGCGCTGAGGCCCCAGCCGCCGCGGCAACTGGTCCTGGCCGCCGAGTTCGCCTCCGCTGCCGCCGCCTGCGACGCCGTCTGCCGGATCATGGCCGACGGCCACGTCCCCTCCCTCCTCGAACTGATGGACCGTACGACGGTCAAGGCGGTCAACGAACTGACCCGCATGGGTCTGCCGGAGACCACCGAGGCCCTCCTCCTCGCCGCCTTCGACACCCCGGACCCGGCCGCCGACCTCGCCGCCGTGGGCGCGCTGTGCGAGGCCGCCGGCGCCACCCAGGTCGTCCCGGCCGAGGACGCCGCCGAGTCCGAACTCCTCCTCCAGGCCCGGCGGTCCTCGCTGGTGGCCCTGGAGGCGGTCAAGGGCACGACGATGATCGACGACGTGTGCGTGCCCCGCTCCCGGCTCGGCGACATGCTGGAGGGCGTCGAGCGCATCGCCGAGAAGCACCGGCTCACCATCGGGGTGTGCGCCCACGCCGGCGACGGCAACACCCACCCCACCGTCTGCTTCGACGCGGCCGACCCCGACGAGTCGCGCCGCGCCCGCGAGTCCTTCGACGAGATCATGGCGCTCGGCCTGGAACTGGGCGGCACCATCACCGGCGAGCACGGCGTGGGCGTGCTGAAGAAGGAGTGGCTGGCCCGCGAGCTGGGCCCCGTCGGCGTGGAGATGCAGCGGCAGATCAAGCAGGCCTTCGACCCGCTGGGCATCCTCAACCCCGGCAAGCTGTTCTGAGACCGGCCGGCAACAGCCGCGCGCGGTCATTCACCGTCCTTCGACTCGTCGGACGGCCACGGGTCGCGCAGCCACAGGTCGTCGGCCGGCAGGGGGGCGAGCAGCTCGGCCAGCGCCTCGTCCAGGCCCAGCCGCTCGCCCTCGGTCCCCGGGGGCACCACCCGCAGCGTCCGCTCCAGCCAGGCCGACACCTGGGCCGCGGGCGCCTCCAGGAGGGCGTCACCGTCGGGTGAACTCAGCGCCATCAGGACGACGCTGCGCCCGCCCACCTTCGTCGGCCACACCCGCACGTCCCCGTGCCCGCACGGCCGGAACACACCCTCCACGAGGAGTTCGCGGGCGAACGTCCAGTGGACGGGGTGCTCCGAGGTGCTGTGGAAGCCGATGTGGATGGCGAAGGGGTCGTCGCTGCGGTAGCTGAGCCGCGCCGGGACCGGGATGCTGCGCTCCGGTGACAGGACGAGCCTCAGCTCCAGCTCCCGTTCGACCACGGTGTGATGCATGTCCGTTCTCCTCTCGGTACTGATCCGTACGCAGGGGAGAGCGAGGTGCGCGCCGAGCATTACGCGGGTTCGGAGAACTTTTTTCGCGGCTTCCGTACGGGCCGACGTACGGGCCGAGGTATGGGCCGACGTGCGTGCCGTCGTGCGGCCGTCGTGCGCGCCGTCCGTCGGGCCGCGCTCGCGGGCTGTCCGAACGTGTGAAGGCGATGCACGCCGTTGCCCGGAAAGGAGTGGGAACGGCGGGACTGGCGGTGGGGGTTGCGCTCGTCTGATAGATGTGGAGGCCCCATCCCACCCCCGAGCAGATACGGGACGACGGACATGAGCGCCCCAACCCCGGCACCCGGCGACGACAGGCCCCGCGAGGGGTACTACCCGGACCCCTCCATCCCTGGATACGTCCGGTACTGGAACGGTGCCTCCTGGGTGCCCGGCACCAGCCGGCCCGCGCCGTCCGACGGCGCACCGCTCGCCCCTCCGGGTCCGGGGGCATCCCCGGCCGCCCCCGCCTCGGCTCCGGCCTCGGCTCCGGCCTCGGCTCCGGCCTCCGTGGAGGAGACGGGCCCGCACTTCTTCGACGAGGACCCGCAGCAGTACGGCGGCACCCCGGAGCCGGCCTCCGCGTGGGGCGCCGACCGCTCCCGCCAGTCCGGCTTCGGTGGCGAGCAGGAGCGCCGCGTCTCCTGGGGCAACCCGCAGACCCCGGACCCGCGCACCGCCCCGCCGGAAGCCGCTCCCGACCCCACCTTCATGTCCCGCCGCCCGACCACGGGCCCGGCGCCCGCGGACGAGGGCACGATGACCTTCCGCCCGTCGTCCCCGCACACCCCGGACCAGCAGGGCTACGGCCCGCAGGGCCCGGTGGGCGTGGGCTCCGCGGGGGACGGTTCCGGTTCCGGCGGGCCGGGTGCGGGTGCCTTCGGCCCGGCCGCTCCGATGCCCGAGGGGCAGTCACCGGCGGGGTTCGGCGCGGGCAGGGCCGCCGCCGACCGGGCAGCGGCGGCGCAGGCCGTGCCGGCGCAGGGCGGCCCCGCCGGGCCACAGGCCATGTCCGCGCAAGCCGCTGTAGGCCACCAGGCCGCCCAAGCCGCTCAGGCCCCTCAGTCCGCCCAGGCTCCCCAGGCGGCTGCCCCCGCGCAGGCCGCCGCCCAGGCCCAGTCGGCCCCGAGCGTGTCTCCGGCACCCGCCCCCGGCGTCCCCCAGCAGGCCGGCGGGGCCCAGCCGGCCGGGGCCGCCGTCGGCGGCGCGCCCCTCGCTCCCGGCTCCGGTGGCGGGCAGCCCTCCTGGGCGCAGCAGGTGCACCAGCTCGCGGGAGCCGGGGACGACCAGCCCGTCGTGCCGTGGCGGCCGCCGGTGGACGACGTGTTCCAGGCAGCCGCCCGCCGCCAGTCGGAGGCGCGTCCCGCGGGACTCGGCAGGCGGCTGGGCGCGCGGCTCGTCGACACGCTCGTGCTCGCCGCCGTCACCGGCGCCGCCGCGGTCCCGCTGGGCCTGAAGGCGGTCGAGCACGTCAACGACAAGATCGACGCGGCCAAGCTCACCGGCGAGACGGTGACGGTCTGGCTGCTGGACGGCACCACGGCGGTGTACCTCGGTGTCGTGCTGGCCGTCCTGGTGCTCTTCGGCGTCGTCTACGAGGCGCTGCCGACCGCCAAGTGGGGCCGCACGCTGGGCAAGAAGCTGTTCGGTCTCCAGGTGCGCGACATCGAGGGCCACGAGCCCCCGTCCTTCGGCCTCGCCCTGCGCCGCTGGCTGGTCTACAGCGTCCCGGGCCTCCTCGCCATCGGCGTCGTCGGCATCCTGTGGGGCCTGTTCGACAGGCCGTGGCGCCAGTGCTGGCACGACAAGGCGGCGCACACGTTCGTCGCGGGCTAGCCGACAGCCGTCCGGATCAGGCCGCGGGGTGGCGGCGGGCGCGGAGCCGGTGGACACCCTTCACGGCGTAGAAGACGCTCATGAGCGCGAAGCCGGGGAGGGAGAGCCAGGCCCAGGATTCCGCCACCAGGAGAGCCAGCATCATGCCGCCGAAGAGCAGCAGGGAGCCGACGACGTCCAGCAGGTCCAGGCGTGCCTTGGCACGCAGCGCCGCGTCGGATCCCCGCAGCCGGCGGATGACCGCGTCGAGGCCGACGACCTGCAGAAGGAACGGGGCGAGAGCGATCCAGACGAACCAGCCGGGTATGTCCACGGCGCGCACTGTATCGCGTGCCGGGACCCTCGGAACGAAGATCCGAAAGGAACCCCCGAGGCCCTGTCGTCACCCCGGCCGTCCCGGGGTCCCGTACCTCGGACGGCGGCTCGCCGGGTGCGGGGGCGGGCGGTTCGCGGTCGACTCGGGCCATGACGACCGAACCGCCCCCCGGTTCCGGCGGCGAGCCGCCGGAGGACGATCCGTTCAGGAAGCAGCCACCGCACCAGCCGCCGCACGGTCAGGGGCAGGGCCCGCAGGGTTCCCCGTACGACAGCCCGTACGGCGGTGCGGGCGGGCAGCAGCCCCCGCCCCACGGCGGCGGGCAGCAGCCACCGTACGACGGTGCGGGCGGGCCCTACGGAGGCGCGGGCGGGCCCTACGGCGGTGACCCCTACGGGGGTTTTCCCGCCGACCCGCTCTCCGGGATGCCACCGCTCGCCGACAGCGGCAGGCGCACGCTGGCGCGGATCATCGACATGATCATGGTGGGCGTCGTCGTGTGGCTGCTGACGTGGGGCTTCGGGGTCAACGAGTACGACGTGGACGGCGACGGCGTCGAGGTCGGCAAGTCCTTCGCCCAGTCCCTGGTGGCCGCCGTGCTGTACATCGCCTACGACACCTTCATGACCGCCAAGTCGGGCCAGACCCTGGGCAAGAAGTGGCTGGGCCTGCGCGTGGCCAACCTCGACAACGGCTCCACACCCTCCACACAGACCTCGCTGGTGCGCGCCCTGGTGCTGTGGGTGCCGTTCGCGTTCTGCTGCGCCTGTCTGTGGACGGCGATCTGCGGTGGCTGGAGCTTCTTCGACAAGCCCTACAAGCAGGGGCTGCACGACAAGGCCGCCAAGACGGTCGTGGTGAGCACGGGCTGACGGCCCGCCAGTACGGCCCGCAGGTACGGCTCATGAGCACGGCCCGTCGGCACGGCCCGTCGGTACGGCTTTCCGTTACGGCCTTCCGGTACGACGGGAAGGGCCCGCTGCGTTCCGGCAGCGGGCCCTTCCCGTCGTGGTGTTCAGCGTGTCGACGGCTCCCGGACCGGCTCGGGCGCCGCGGCGACCGAGGCGGGTACGGGCTCGGTCATGGTGGAGCGTGCCACGGTGACGGTGACCTGGCGCCGGGGCGCCGGGAGCGTCATGGCGACGAGTACGCCGAGGGCGAGCGCGGTGATGACGACGACCGCGATGAGTGAGCCCGAACTCGTCTGCGACAGCCACAACATGGCGAGCGTCGAGAGGATGACGGTGCAGGAACCGTACGTGAGCTGTGCGACGGTCGGACGAGGCATGGCAATCGTGTCCTCGGGAGCGGGGGCGGTCTCGACTCTATTTCGCTGCATGCCCGACTGGAACGAGCAGTAAGCGTGAGCTGACACACGGTGCCGGTGCACAGGGGGCGCACGGAGTCATGGCGTCCACCCGGTGGACGGGCCTGCGCGCCCGTCACGTAACAGTCACACGTCCGCAATGCGAACGCCCGCTCCCAATAATGCGTTGATCTGTTCAAGTCAAGGTCTGTCTTTTCTGGTGAAGCAGTAGTCAAATGACGGCACTTGACTACACGCGTATAACCGCGCGCGGACATCCCTTGACATGGATCCCCCTTCCGCGCGTCAGGCACGCGTTAGGGGAGGCAATCAAGTGACCAGCAGATCCTGGACGTTCAGGACGTCCGCCACGGTCGTCGCCCTTGCGGCGGCCTCGGCGACGTTCTCGGCGTTCGCCGTGGCACAGGCGGCCGACAACGCGCCGACCGGGACCACGGCGGTGGACCGGCACGACCCGCAGCCGGCCAAGGCCCGCGAACACGACTTCGACGGGCCGCTCAGCAAGACACAGGAGGCACAGCGGGAGGAAGCCCTCGAACAGGTCATCTCCGGCGAGGCCACGGTCAAGAACCGGGACGGCTCCAAGGTCGTCCAGCTCGACAGCCGCAGGGGCGCGAGCAAGTACGTCGAACTCGGCCGCGAGAAGACCGACAAGATCTTCACGATCCTCGTCGAGTTCGGCGACCAGGTCGACAGCCGCTACGGCGGCACGCCCGGCCCGCTGCACAACCAGATAGCCGCGCCGGACCGTGCCAAGGACAACAGCACGGCCTGGAAGGCGGATTACAACCAGGCGCACTTCCAGGACCTGTACTTCGGTACCGGCAAGCGCACCGAGTCGCTGAAGAAGTACTACGAGAAGCAGTCCTCGGGCCGCTACTCGGTCGACGGCGAGGTGACCGACTGGGTCAAGGTCCCCTACAACGAGGCCCGTTACGGCTCCAACGACGCCGCCACCGGCGCCTGGTACGCCGTGCAGGACGGCGTCAACGCCTGGGTCGCCGAGCGCGAGGCCGCGGGTGACACCGCGGCCGAGATCAAGGCGGAACTGGCCGAGTTCGACCAGTGGGACCGCTACGACTTCGACGGTGACGGCGACTTCAACGAGTCCGACGGTTACATCGACCACTTCCAGATCGTGCACGCCGGCGAGGACGAGTCCGCGGGCGGCGGCGCGCAGGGCGAGGACGCCATCTGGGCCCACCGTTGGTACGCCTTCGGCACCGACGCCGGTTCCACCGGCCCGGACACCAACAAGCTCGGCGGCGCCCAGATCGGCGACAGCGGCATCTGGGTCGGCGACTACACCATCCAGCCGGAGAACGGCGGCCTGGGCGTCTTCGCCCACGAGTACGGCCACGACCTCGGCCTGCCCGACGAGTACGACACGGCGGGCGGCGAGAACTCCACCGGCTTCTGGACGCTGATGTCCTCCGGCTCCTGGCTCGGCACCGGCAAGGACTCCATCGGTGACCTGCCCGGCGACATGAACGCCTGGGACAAGCTCCAGCTCGGCTGGCTGGACTACGAGGTCGCCAAGGCGGGTGTGAAGTCCAAGCACAAGCTGGGCCTGGCGGAGTACAACACCGCCAACCCGCAGGCCCTCATCGTCGAGCTGCCGGAGAAGACGGTCACCACCGACGTCGTCGTGCCGGCCCAGGGCGCCACCCAGTGGTGGAGCGGCAGCGGTGACGACCTGCGCAACACCCTGACCCGCTCGGTCGACCTGACCGGCAAGTCGACGGCGGCACTGTCGCTGGACGGCTGGTGGGACATCGAGGCCGACTACGACTACCTCTACACCGAGGTGTCCACGGACGGCTCCAACTGGACGCCGGTCGACGGCAAACTGGCCGACGGCAGCGCCGTCCCGCGCGACGGCAGCGGCAAGCCGGCCCTCACCGGCACGGTCGACGCCTACCAGAAGCTGACGTACTCGCTGGACGCCTACGCGGGCCAGAAGATCGACGTCCGCTTCCGTTACGCCACCGACGGCGGCGTGGCCCAGAAGGGCTTCGCGGCCGACCAGATCACGGTGACCGCGGACGGCGCGGCCCTGTTCTCCGACAACGCGGAGAGCGCGGACGCCGCGTGGACGGCCAACGGCTTCACCCGCATCGGTGCGGCCATCACGGACGACTACGCGCAGTACTACATCGCCGAGAACCGTCAGTACGTCTCGTACGACAAGGTCCTCAAGGTCGGCCCGTACAACTACGGCTTCTCGACGACGCGTCCGGACTGGGTGGAGCACTACCCGTACCAGAACGGCCTGTTGATCTGGAAGTGGGACACCTCCCAGGCCGACGACAACACCAGCCAGCACCCGGGTGAGGGCCTGATCCTCCCGATCGACGCACACCCGACCCCGCTGAAGTGGTCCGACGGCAGCCTGATGCGCAACCGCATCCAGGCCTTCGACTCCACCTTCAGCTGGTACCCGACCGACGCGATCAAGCTGCACAATGCCGACGTCGCCACGAAGATCAAGGCCCGTCCTGGCGTCCCGGTCTTCGACGACAGCCTGTCGTCCTACTACGACGCGTCGAACCCGCTGGCCGGCGTCAAGATCACTGACACCAACACCTCCATCAAGATCGTCAGTGAGCCCCTGAGCGGCTCGACGGTCACCGTGAAGGTGGGTCCGTCGGCTAAGTAGCCAACGTTTTCCCAGGTCAGACGCGTATCGGCGGCAACCCTCTGGCGGGTTGCCGCCGATCGTGTTTAGGTGCCTCCTGTGTCCTTCTTATTGACAGACTCATCGACAGGCCCCGTGACGGACCCTGGGGCGACCGCTTCGACGCCGACACGCACGGGGGTGTGACCGCATGGCCGCAGGGGGTTTCTGCATGTTGCCGAACGGCTCGGTGGTGGTGGCGCTGAACCTGCCCAGCCCCGCCGCCGACGGCGCCGCAGCCGTACGCGTCCTGGTCGTCGCCCAGAACCGCGCCCGAGCCCTGACCAGGCTCCGCAACCTGGGTCTGCGCGCCGTCTACCTGCGGGGCAACGCGGCCCCGCCCAGTCCGGACGAGATCACCGCGGTCCTGCACCATCCCGACGGCCTCATATGGCGAACGGCCCCCGACAACGCTGTCAGCACCGTCGTCGGCGTCCCGGAGCTGTGGCGCCCGATCCGCGCGCTGCTCCGCCGCCCGGCGACCTCGGCGACGTAGCCCGCGGCCGGAAACGGCGAAACGGCGGAGCGGCGAAACGGCGGAACCGCAGACGTCAGAACCGGTTACTGCACGACCGGCTTCCCCGAGAGTTCCACGCCCGCCCCGCGCAGCTCCTCGAGCGCCCGCTCGGTGGTCTCCGGGGCGACCCCGGCGGTCAGGTCGAGCAGGACGTGGGTGCGAAAGCCCTCGCGGGCCGAGTCCAGCGCGGTGGCCCGCACGCAGTGGTCGGTGGCGATGCCCACCACGTCCACCTCGTCGATGCCTCGGGCGCGCAGCCAGTCGCCCAGCTTGACGCCGTTCTCGTCGGCGCCCTCGAAGCCGCTGTACGCGGCGGCGTAGGCGCCCTTGTCGAACACCGCGTCGACGGCGCCGGAGGCCACCGCGGGGGCGAAGTTCGGGTGGAAGCCGACGCCCTCGGTGCCGGCCACGCAGTGCGCGGGCCAGGAGTGCGCGTAGTCGGGGTTGTCGGCGAAGTGGCCGCCGGGGGCGATGTGGTGGTCGCGGGTGGCCACCACATGGCGGTATCCGGCGGGGGCCTGCCCGATCAGCTCGGTGATCGCGGCGGCCACATCGGCGCCCCCGGACACCGCGAGGCTGCCCCCCTCGCAGAAGTCGTTCTGCACGTCTACGACGATCAAGGCGCGGCGCATGGTGGGTGTCCTTCGACAGTGGGTGAAGTAATCGAGCCTAGAGACTTCGGCGGCGATAGGGGAGAGGGCGTCACCGCCCCGTCCCCCGTGGACATTGCGCTCTAGCTACCCGAGCGCCCCTGGACGTACTCCGTCGGGATCACGGGTTCCCCTCGGGAGAGCTGTGTAGCCGACAGCGGCAGTCCGGCGCGGGCGGCCGTGTGCCGGTCGCGGACCACGTCCAGCGGTTCGCGGGCGATGACCTCGCCGCTCTTGATCAGCTCGACCAGGAGCTGGTGGTCGGCCAGTTCGGCGGGGACCTGGCCGGTGCCGACGACCTCCGCCTCGGCGACCCCGTCGGCGTCCGGGCGGCGCGCGGCCCACTTGCGGCCGCCGACCGAGGTCTTGCCGCCGGACGACTTCTTCGCCACCGGCACCAGCGGCGCCTTCGGGTCGTCGGACTCGGCGCGGGCGACCAGCTTGTAGACCATGGAGGCCGTCGGGTGCCCGGAACCGGTCACCAGCTGGGTGCCGACGCCGTACGCGTCCACGGGCGCGGCGGCCAGGGAGGCGATGGCGTACTCGTCGAGGTCGGAGGTCACGATGATCCGGGTGTCGCGCGCGCCCAGCTCGTCCAGCTGCTGGCGCACCCGGTGGGCGACGAGCAGCAGGTCACCCGAGTCGATGCGGACGGCGCCCAGCTCGGGCCCGGCGACCTCCACGGCCGTGCGGACGGCCTCGGTGACGTCGTAGGTGTCCACGAGGAGGGTGGTGCCGCGGCCCAGTGACTCCACCTGGGCGCGGAAGGCGTCGCGCTCGGTGTCGTGCAGGAGGGTGAAGGCGTGTGCGCTGGTGCCCACGGTGGGGATGCCGTAGCGGAAGCCGGCCGCCAGGTCGGATGTGGTGGCGAAGCCGCCGACGTAGGCGGCGCGGGACGCGGCCACGGCGGCCAGTTCGTGGGTGCGCCGGGCGCCCATCTCGATCAGCGGGCGCTGCCCGGCCGCCGAGGACATGCGGGAGGCGGCGGCCGCGATCGCCGAGTCGTGGTTGAGGATGGAGAGGATCACCGTCTCCAGCAGCACGCACTCGGCGAAGGAGCCCTCGACCCGCATGACCGGCGAGCCGGGGAAGTACACCTCGCCCTCCGGGTAGCCCCAGACGTCACCCGAGAAGCGGTAGGCGGCGAGCCATTCCAGGGTGGCCTCGTCGACGATCTGCCGCTCCCGCAGGAAGCCGAGGACGCCCGCGTCGAAGCGGAAGTTCTCGACCGCGTCCAGGACGCGTCCGGTGCCGGCCACCACGCCGTAGCGCCGGCCCTCCGGCAGCCGCCGGGTGAAGACCTCGAAGACGCTGCGCCGGTCGGCGGTGCCCGCCTTCAATGCGGCTTGCAGCATCGTCAGCTCGTACTGGTCCGTGAAGAGCGCCGTCGAGGGAACATCCACCGGCAGCCCAAGATCTGCAGTGCTCATGGCGAGAATCGTACTCCCTTTTCGTCGGTGTGACGATTTCCCTGGTGCATGGCAGCATGGGCAGTGTGACGTCACCCGCTCCCCTAGAGATCGAACGCACCGAGTCGGCGGAGGAGGTCTTCGCCGTACCCGAGCCGGACGTCCCCTGGGTCACCATCGTCCACAACGACCCGGTCAACCTCATGAGCTACGTGACGTACGTCTTCCAGACGTACTTCGGCTACTCCAAGGACAAGGCCACCAAGCTCATGCTCGACGTCCACCACAAGGGCCGGGCGGTCGTCTCCAGCGGAACCCGCGAGGAGATGGAACGCGACGTGCAGGCGATGCACGGTTACGGACTGTGGGCCACCCTCCAGCAGGACCGGAAGTAGTCACCTCACCGATGCCAGGACACTTCGAACCGATCCCCGGCGGCGGCGCGGCCGTCGCCCTCGACGACGTCGAGATCTCCATCATCCGGTCGCTGGCCGTGCAGCTCCTGGAGCTGATCGGCCCCGGGCCCGCCGAGGACGCCTCCGCGGACCCGCTCGCCGAACTGTTCGCCGAGGGCCCGAGCGAACCGCCCTCCGACCCGGTCCTCAAGCGCCTCTTCCCCGACGCCTACACCGACCCCGAGGCCACCCCCGGCCCCCGGGAGGCGGAGGAGCGGCGCGCCCACTCCGCGGAGTTCCGCCGCTTCACGGAGAACGACCTGCGGGCCGGCAAGCGCGAGAACGCCCTCGCGGTCGTGCGCTCCCTGGACGCGCTGGTCGCCGAGGGGGACAGCGTGGCGGTGCTCAAGCTGTCGCCCGAGGAGTCCCAGCAGTGGCTCCGCACGCTGAACGACCTGCGCCTGGCGATCGGCTCCCGGCTCGACATCTCCGACGAGGACGACACCGATCTCCTCTACCGGCTCCCGGACGAGGACCCGCGCAAGCCGATGGTGATGGCGTACCTGTGGCTGGGCGGCCTCCAGGAGACGTTGGTTTCGACCCTTATGCCCTGACTTCGGTCATGGGGGGGTTCAGCCGGTATCCCTGTGGCGTTCGCTCAGAGGACGCTCAAATCCGCATAACGATCGCATCACCGCCCCTGGGGTTTCGTACCCCGGGGGCTTTTTGGTGTGAGCCGTGACACCCAAGGTCCGGCAAAGGCTGTGGTAGGAACGTGCAATTCCGACCGCGGCACCACCCCTCGCCGCTCAGGAGCAGCCGGCCACCCCCCGGCGCGCACGACAGAGCAGTACCGGCCCGGGTCCGCGGGTCCCCGCTCTCTCCCCGTCGCCGACGGACAACGGCGTCTGCTCCACGACCGACCGCACTCCGGTCCGCCGCGCCCCCACGCCGGCGTGCCCCGCGCCCCGAGGTTGCTTGATGTCACTCGAATCCATCACGAACTCCATTGACGAATCCGTCAGTGACTTCTTCGAACCCGTCGCCGACGCCGTCGCCGACGTCGTGTTCTACACCGTCCCGGTGGGCGGCACCGAGCTTCCGCTCATCGTCGCCTGGCTGGTGATCGCGGGGCTGATCTTCACCGTCGGGTTCGGACTCGTCCAGGTGCGCAAGTTCAAGCTCGCCTTCGACACCGTGCGCGGCAAGTACGACGAGGAGGGCTCGGTCGGTGAGGTCAGCCACTTCCAGGCGCTGACCGCCGCCGTGTCCGGCACCGTGGGCCTCGGCAACATCGCCGGTGTCGCCGTCGCCGTCTCCATCGGCGGTCCGGGTGCCACGTTCTGGATGATCCTGTGCGGTCTGCTCGGCATGGCGACCAAGTTCGTCGAGGTCACCCTCGGTGTGAAGTACCGGGTGGAGCACGAGGACGGCACCGTCTCCGGCGGTCCGATGCACTACCTCCCCAGGGGGCTCGCCGAGCGCTTCGGCAGCGGCGGCGCCAAGCTCGGCAAGGTGCTCGCGGTCCTCGCCTCGATCATGATCCTCTTCTTCGGCCTCTTCGGCGGCAACCTGCTCCAGGCCAACCAGAGCTACGCGCAGATCGCCTCGACCGTCGGCGGCGAGGACGGCTTCATGGCCTCCTCCGCCGGTGCCATCCTCTTCGGCCTCGTGGTCGCCGCCCTCGTCGGCCTCGTGCTGCTCGGCGGCATCCGCTCCATCGCCTCGGTCACCAGCCGGCTCGTTCCGGCGATGGCCGGCATGTACATCGTGGCCTGCCTCGTCGTCATCCTCGCGAACGTCACCGCGGTGCCGGACGCGATCCAGACCGTCTTCGACGGCGCGTTCCAGGCCGACGGCGTCACCGGTGGTGTGATCGGCGCCCTGATCGTCGGCTTCCAGCGGGCCGCCTTCTCCAACGAGGCCGGTCTGGGCTCCGCCCCGATCGCCCACTCCGCGGTCAGGACCAAGCACCCCGCGAGCGAGGGCCTGGTCGCCCTGCTGGAACCGTTCATCGACACGGTCGTCATCTGCACCATGACCGCCCTGACCATCATCATCGCCGACCCGGCGAGCTGGGCCGACGCCCGTGCCGGCGAGAGCATCGGCGGTGTCACCATCACCTCCGACGCGTTCGCGACCGTACTGCCCTGGTTCCCCCACGTGCTGACCGTCGCGGTGCTGCTGTTCGCCTTCTCCACGATCCTGACCTGGGGCTACTACGGCCTCAAGGCCTGGTCGTACCTCTTCGGCAAGAGCCGGACCAGCGAACTCACCTTCAAGGCCCTGTGGAGCCTGTTCGTCGTCGCCGGCTCGCTGCTCTCCCTCGACTCGCTGATCAGCCTGGCCGACTCGGCGCTCTTCCTGCTGTCGGTCTTCAACATCATCGGCCTCTACCTGCTGGCGCCCGTGGTCAAGAGGGAACTGGACTCCTTCATGGACTTCGTCCGCAGCCGCAAGGCCCGCGCGGCCGTGGGCGGCGGCGACCCCGAGGACGAACGGGAAGCGGTCAAGGTCGTCTGACGACCTCTGCGCAGGAACCGTCCGCACCACCCACCGCGGTGCGGGCGGCCCTCCTGCCCACGATGCGGGCCGCCCCGTACCGCCCCCGGTACGGCGCGGCCCGCCCGTCTGCCGCCGCTCCCCGCCTGACGAACCGCGCGCCGCCCCTTCGGCTCCCCTGTCTATCCTGGCGACCATGCTCACCATCACCCAGGCCCTGTTCGACCAGATCGTCGCCCACGCGCGCGAGGACCACCCCGACGAGGCGTGCGGCGTGGTCGCGGGCCCCGCGGGCTCGGACCGCCCGGAGCGGTTCATCCCCATGCTCAACGCCGCCCGCTCGCCCACGTTCTACGAGTTCGACTCGCAGGACCTGCTCAAGCTCTACCGCGAGATGGACGACCGCGACGAGGAGCCGGTGATCATCTACCACTCCCACACCGCCACCGAGGCCTACCCCTCGCGCACGGACCTCTCCTACGCCAACGAGCCCGGAGCCCACTACGTCCTCGTCTCCACCGCCGACACCGACGACGCGGGCCCCTTCCAGTTCCGCTCCTACCGGATCGTGGAGGGCCAGGTCACGGAGGAGGAGATCAAGGTCGTCGAGGCGTACTGAGCCGGGCCGGACGCCCGCTCCGCCCACGCGCCGAACCTCCCGTTTCCGCCAGGGACGCGCACAGCCGGCCCCGGCGGAGACGGTGTTGACGCCAAGGACGCACGCACGCCGCCCCACCTTGCAGGACGTGGCCCGATGGCTCGTGGACGACGGCACGCCGACCGCGTTCTCGGTGGTCGTCCCCACCCGCCCGGTGCTCCGGCAGGCCGCCCGAACCGGGCCCGCCGTCGGCCGTCTCACTCCCCGGCCCCATCTCGTCCATCATGTGGGATCACACTCCAGGGCCCGGACCGGGAATCGATACGATGAGCCCATGGTTTCCTACGACGTGAGCGAGAAGACGCCGGGCGCACTGCTCGTGGCGCGGCTGCACGTCGACCTGTGCAGGCTCGCCAGCGCCATCTGTTGACGCCGGCCCTGCCGCCGTACGGCCGTGCGCCGCGGCGCCCTCACACGCATGTACCTGCGCTGCCCACACCTTCCGACAGGAGCCCTGAGCCATGGCCATCGAGGTCCGCATCCCCACCATCCTGCGCCAGTACACCGACGGCAAGAAGGCGGTGGAGGGCAGCGGTGACACCCTCGCCGACCTGTTCACCGACCTCGAGACCCGGCACACGGGCATCAGGGACCGCATCGTGGAGAAGGGCCAGCTGCGCCGCTTCGTCAACGTGTACCTGAACGACGAGGACGTCCGCTTCGTCGAGGGCATCGACACCAAGCTCGCCGACGGCGACACCGTGACGATCCTGCCGGCCGTGGCCGGCGGCATGGCCTGAGCGACCCGATGCGCTACGACTCCCCCCTCGCCGCGGTGGGCAACACCCCTCTGGTGCGCCTGCCGCGGCTCTCGCCGTCCGCCGATGTCCGCATCTGGGCCAAGCTGGAGGACCGAAACCCCACCGGCTCGGTCAAGGACCGCCCCGCCCTGCACATGATCGAGCAGGCCGAGAAGGACGGCCGGCTCACCCCCGGCTGCACCATCCTCGAACCCACCAGCGGCAACACCGGCATCTCCCTCGCCATGGCGGCCAAGCTCAAGGGCTACCGCATGGTCTGCGTCATGCCGGAGAACACCTCCCAGGAACGCCGCGAGCTGCTCGCCATGTGGGGCGCCGAGATCATCCCCAGCCCCGCCGCCGGCGGCTCCAACACCGCCGTACGCGTCGCCAAGGAGCTGTCCGCCGAGCACCCCGACTGGGTGATGCTCTACCAGTACGGCAACCCCGACAACGCCGGCGCCCACTACGCCACCACCGGCCCGGAGATCCTCGCCGACCTCCCGTCCGTCACCCACTTCGTCGCCGGACTCGGCACCACCGGCACCCTCATGGGCGTCGGCCGCTTCCTGCGCGAGCACAAGCCCGACGTCAAGATCGTCGCCGCCGAACCGCGCTACGACGACCTGGTCTACGGCCTGCGCAACCTCGACGAGGGCTTCGTCCCCGAGCTGTACGACGCCTCCGTCCTCACCACCCGCTTCTCGGTCGGTTCCGCCGACGCCGTCACCCGCACCCGCGAGCTGCTCCAGCAGGAAGGCATCTTCGCGGGCGTCTCCACGGGTGCCGCCCTGCACGCCGCGATCGGTGTCGGCAGGAAGGCGCTCACCGCGGGCGAGAGCGCCGACATCGTGTTCGTCGTCGCCGACGGCGGCTGGAAGTACCTCTCCACCGGCGTCTACACGGCCGCCACCACCGAAGAGGCCATCGAAACCCTCCAGGGCCAGCTCTGGGCGTGAGCGGCCCCTTCGTGCACCTCTACTTCGCCAGGTGACGGACCTGGTCCCACAGGACCGGGTCCACCACACCCACCCGCCGCCGGAAGTCGCCCAGCGCAACCTGGCGCAGCTCGTCCGTCTCCAGGTAGCTCGCCCGCCCCCGCGTGTCCCCGACCGCGCCCGGCGGCAGCGGAATCACCCCGGCCCGCTCGTCGTGGTACCTGCTGGTGATCTTCGCGACGGTCACCCGGTTCCCCCGCACCACCAGCACCAGACAGGGCCGGTCCTTCGCACCCGGACCGTCCTCGAACGGCACGTTCGCCCACCAGATCTCCGCCGGCCGAGGCCGCCCCGGCGGCCGGGACCTGCGCCCCGCCGGACGCCGGCCGCGCCCCCATCCGTCGACGAGCGCGGCGACGAGCGCGAGCAGCACCACCGCCGCGAGAGCCACCCACCAGGACGTGTCCATACGCACGACCGTACCGGGGCGCGTTCACCCTCGCGCGCCCTCCCGCGCGCCCCCGCACCCCCGGTCCAGCCGAACCGGTGACACCACAGGTGAGTTCCCCCACAACGGCCCCTGGTGGAGGAGCGACCAAAGGTTTTGCGCCTTACGCTCGACGAACCGCACGACCTCTGTCGCCCCCTTTTCACGACCGTCCGTTTTCCGATCTTCTCCGGTACTTCTCGGTTTCCCGCCAGCGGAGGTTTCTGCTCTATGAAGCTCACCGTCGTCGGCTGCTCAGGGTCGTTCCCGTCCGCGGAATCGGCCTGCTCGAGCTACCTCGTCGAGGCCGACGGCTTCCGGCTGCTTCTCGACATGGGCAACGGCGCCCTCGGCGAGCTGCAGCGCCACTGCGGTCTCTACGACCTCGACGCGATCTTCCTCAGTCATCTGCACGCCGACCACTGCATCGACATGTGCGCGTACTTCGTGGCCCGCTACTACCGCCACGACGGAGGCCGCTGCGCCCCCATCCCGGTCTACGGCCCCGAAGGCACCGAACACCGCCTCACCACGGCCTACGCCGACACCCCCTCGGCCTCCTCGATGAGCGAGGTCTTCGACTTCCACACCGTCAAGCCCTCCACCTTCGACATCGGCCCGTTCACGGTCCACACGGAACGCGTGGCCCACCCGGTGGAGGCGTACGGCATCCGCGTCGAGCACGGCGGGCGCTCGCTCACCTACTCAGGCGACACCGGAGTCAGTCCGGCCCTGGACGAACTCGCCCGCGACAGCGACCTGTTCCTGTGCGAGGCCGCGTTCACGTACGGCAAGGAAAGCATCCCCGACCTGCACCTCAACGGCCGCGAGGCGGGTGAGACGGCCGCCCGCGCGGGCGCCCGCCGCCTCGTCCTCACCCACATCCCCCCGTGGACCGACCCGCAGGTCAACCTCGCGGACGCCCGCGCGGCGTTCGACGGCCCGGTGGAAGCGGCGGCGCCGAGAGTGACGTACGAGATCTGAAGTCCCCGCACACGACGAAGGCCCCCGGAGCGGTTCAGGGCTCCCGGGGCCTTCGCATGCGCCTGCTGTGTACGTCCGTCAGCCGAGGCTCACGCCTTCGTGAGGTCCTCGACCTCCTCCTCGGGCTCGCGGCCGGGGGTGGTGAGGTTGAACTTGGTGATCGCGAAGCGGAAGACGACGTAGTAGATCGCGCCGAAGGCCAGGCCCACGGGAATCATCAGCCAGGGCTTGGTGGAGATGCCCCAGTTGATGAGGACGTCGGTCAGGCCGGCCGAGAAGCTGAAGCCCATGTGAATGCCCAGCGCCCAGGTGACCGCCATGGAGATCGCTGTCAGCACGGCGTGGATCGCGTACAGCAGCGGGGCGATGAACATGAACGAGAACTCGATCGGCTCGGTCACACCGGTGACGAACGAGGTCAGGGCCAGCGACATCATCATGCCCATCACGGCCTTGCGGCGCTCGGGACGGGCCGTGTGGGCGATGGCGAGCGCGGCGGCCGGCAGGCCGAACATCATGATCGGGAAGAAGCCGGTCATGAAGAGGCCGGCGTCCGGGTCACCGGCGAAGAAGCGCGGCAGGTCGCCGTGGAACACGGTCCCGGCGGCGTTGGTGAAGTCGCCAATCTGGAACCACGCGACGGAGTTGACGAACTGGTGCATGCCGATCGGGATCAGCGCGCGGTTGATCAGGCCGAAGAGGGCAGCGCCGAAGGAGCCGAGGCCGGTCATCCACTCGCCGAAGTCGGTGATGACGTCACCGATGGGCTGCCAGCCGACGACGACCAGGACACCGAGGAGGGTGCCGACGGCGGCCATGATGATCGGCACGAGCCGGCGGCCGTTGAAGAAGCCGAGCCAGTCGACGAGCTGCTTGCGGTGGTAGCGCTGCCACAGCACGGCCGTCAACAGACCGAGGATGATGCCGCCGAGGACGCCGGGGTTCTGGAAGCTCGCGGTCTGCGCGGCTTCGTTGCCCTTCTGCCAGAAGCCGCCGCCGAGCCCGGTCGCCGTGTAGGTGGCGCCTTCGTGACCGTCCTCGATCGGGAACTGGTGGATCACCGCGTAGTAGGTGAGGAAGCTGACCACGGCGGCGAGGGCCGTCGAACCGTCGGCCTTCTTGGCGAAGCCGATGGCCACGCCTATGCAGAACAGCAGGGGCAGCCCGAAGGAGCTGTCCAGGATGGCGCCGCCGGCACCGGCGAACACCTTGGCGACGTCGGCAGGCAGGTGCAGCTTCTCCTGCACGTCCGCCTGGCCGAGACGCAGGAGAAGCCCCGCCGCCGGCAGTACGGCGATCGGCAACTGCAGGCTGCGGCCGACCTTCTGAAGGCCCTGGAACAGGCCGGATCCCCACTTCTTCGTGGGGGCCGCCGTTGGCGAGGTGGCGGTGCTCATACACTTCCTCCATCGGGTGGTGGTCTACACCACTCAGTGGTGTAGACCTGTTTCTAGCACGATGAAGGCGATATAAGGAACCCGTCAAAACTGCAACCGGAACACTACGCAGCGCACCCGCCCGAGCGACCCCCGCCGAGCATGACGAAGGGCCCCCGGACCACTGGTCCGAAGGCCCCAACCCCTTGCCAGTAAGGGCTTTCAGGGTTTCGTGATGTCCTCGTGCTCCTCCTCCGGCTCCCGCCCCGGCGTCTTCAGATCGAACCGTGTGATCGCGAAGCGGAAGATCACGTAGTACACGAGGGCGAAGCACAGGCCGATCGGAATGATCGCCCACGGCTTCGTCGCCAGGTTCCAGTTGATGACGTAGTCGATGAGACCCGCGGAGAAACTGAAGCCGTCGTGCACTCCCAGCCCCCACGTCACCGCCATCGACACACCCGTCAGCACCGCGTGGATCGCGTACAGCACCGGCGCCACGAACAGGAACGAGTACTCGATCGGCTCCGTGATGCCCGTGACGAACGACGTCAGCGCCACCGACAGCATCAGCCCGCCGACCTCCTTCCGGCGGCCCGGCCGCGCGCAGTGCGTGATCGCCAGAGCCGCCGCAGGCAACGCGAACATCATGATCGGGAAGAACCCCGACGTGAACTGACCCGCGTCCGGATCACCCGCCAGGAACATGTTGATGTCACCGTGCACCACCGTCCCGTCCGGCCTGGTGTACGAGCCGAACTGGAACCAGATGGGCACGTTCAGGAACTGGTGCAGACCGATCACCAGCAGCGCCCGGTTCGCGATACCGAAGATGCCGGCACCCCACGCGTCCAGACCGTCCAGCCAGTCGCTGAAGTTCTCCAGCGCGTCACCGATCGGCGGCCAGACCCACAGGCACAACGCCGCGAACGCGATGGCCACGAACGCCATGATGATCGGCACCAGCCGGCGGCCGTTGAAGAAGCCCAGCCAGTCCACCAGCTTCGTACGGTGAAACCGCTGCCAGAAATAGGCGGCGAGCAAGCCGATCACGATCCCGCCGAAGACACCCGGATTCTGGTACGTGAACGCCACCACCGTGCCGTCCTCGATGCCCTGGCAGCCGATGCCCGGCACCGCCCTCAACCCCTCGCCGCAGTCCTCAGGGAACTGCCGCAGCACGTTGTAGTACACAAGGAAACCCGCCACCGCCGCCAGCGCCGTCGAGCCGTCCGACTTCTTCGCCATACCGATGGCCACACCGACGCAGAACAGCAACGGCAGCCCCAGCTGACCGTCCAGCAGGGCGCCACCCGCGCCCGCCATCACCTTCGAGACGTCCGTCCAGCCCAGCCCGTCGGCCCCGAACACATCAGGCTGACCAAGCCTGTTGAGGATCCCCGCCGCAGGCAGCACGGCGATCGGCAGCTGAAGACTGCGCCCCATCTTCTGCAGACCCTGGAACAGACCGTTCCAACGGGCCCGCGCAGGCCCGACCGTGGTGTCAGCGCTCTCGGCACTCATGGTTTGGCGACCGCCTGTCAGGTGGTGTAGACCAGCTACGGACGATTTCGATGCTGTGACGTCATCCTTCGATACATCCGGCACGATCGCTCGCAAAGATGGGCCAACTGTGGGTTACTACGACAAAGCGGTCGCCATCGACAGCAGCCCACCCAGTCGGAACTCAGGGACCTCAGGGAGAAGGACATGGCCACCAAGGCTGAGAAGATCGTCGCCGGGCTCGGCGGCATCGACAACATCGAAGAAGTCGAAGGCTGCATCACCCGCCTCCGCACCGAGGTCATCGACGCCGGCAAGGTCGACGAAGCCGCCCTGAAGGCCGCCGGCGCCCACGGCGTCGTCAAGATGGGCACCGCCATCCAGGTCGTCATCGGCACCGACGCCGACCCCATCGCCGGGGAGATCGAAGACATGATGTGAGCCCCACCGCTCACTCGAAAGGGCCCCACCGCACCCGCGGCAGGGGCCCCTTCCACGCCTGCCGCTAGGCTCGACACCATGTCTCGCATCGACGGCCGCACCCCCGAACAGCTCCGCCCCGTCACCATCGAACGCGGCTGGAGCAAGCACGCCGAAGGCTCCGTCCTCGTCTCCTTCGGCGACACCAAAGTCTTCTGCACCGCCTCCGTCACCGAAGGCGTCCCCCGCTGGCGCAAGGGCAGCGGCGAAGGCTGGGTCACCGCCGAATACTCCATGCTCCCCCGCGCCACCAACACCCGCGGCGACCGCGAGTCCGTCCGCGGCAAGATCGGCGGCCGCACCCACGAGATCTCCCGCCTCATCGGCCGTTCCCTGCGCGCCGTCATCGACTACAAGGCCCTCGGCGAGAACACCGTCGTCCTCGACTGCGACGTCCTCCAGGCCGACGGCGGCACCCGCACCGCCGCCATCACCGGCGCCTACGTCGCCCTCGCCGACGCCATCACCTGGGCCCAGGGCCGCAAACTGATCAAGGCCGGCCGCCAGCCCCTCACCGGCACCGTCTCCGCCGTCTCCGTCGGCATCGTCGGCGGCATCCCCCTCCTCGACCTCTGCTACGAGGAAGACGTCCGCGCCGAGACCGACATGAACGTCGTCTGCACCGGCGACGGCCGCTTCGTCGAGGTCCAGGGCACCGCCGAGGCCGAGCCGTTCGCCCGCGAGGAACTCAACTCCCTGCTGGACCTTGCCGTTTCCGGCTGCACGGAATTGACCGTGCTCCAGCGCGCCGCCCTTGATACCGTCCTGCAAAAGTAAAGAGAACGCCAAACAGGGCCGGACGCGCGGGCAACCCCGCCGTCCGCCCCGGCGTCTTGCGCAGTACCACGGCCCGCGCACGGCCGCACACAACGGGGGCCTCCCGGGGCCTGCATCAGGGAGGAACACCGTCATGTCCAAGGTCGCGAGCCGTCACCGAGGCCGCCGTATCAGCATCGCCGCCGCCACCGCGGCCGTCGCACTCACCGTGGGACTCACCACCACCGGCTGCGACGCCGTGAACAAGGCACTCGACTGCGTCCAGACCGCCGACGCCATCGCCGACAGCGTCACCGACCTCCAGCAGGCCGTCGAGAACGCCGCCAACGACCCGACGCAGACCCAGGAATCCCTCACCTCCATCGAGAAGAACCTCGACAAGATAGGTGAGAAGACGGACAACACCGACGTCAACAAGGCGGTCGACGACCTCCGCGAAGCCGTCACCAACGTCCGCACCGCCGTGGACAAGGGCGACAACACCCCCGACCTCAGCCCCGTCACCGACGCCGCAGGCGAACTGACCAAGGTCTGCACCCCCTAGCACCCCGCGGAACCGCGCGCGAGGGTCGGGACACCGAGTCGGGATACTGGGCCCATGACCCGCCTGATCCTCGCCACCCGCAACGCCGGAAAGATCACCGAACTCAGGTCGATCCTCGCCGACGCAGGCCTGCCCCACGACCTCGTCGGCGCGGACGCCTACCCCGACATCCCCGACGTCAAGGAAACCGGCGTCACCTTCGCCGAGAACGCCCTCCTCAAGGCCCACGCCCTCGCCCGCGCCACCGGCCATCCCGCCATCGCCGACGACTCCGGCCTCTGCGTCGACGTCCTGAACGGCGCCCCCGGCATCTTCTCGGCCCGCTGGTCAGGACGCCACGGCGACGACAAGGCCAACCTGGAACTCCTCCTCGCCCAGCTCGCCGACATCGCCGACGAACACCGGGGCGCCCACTTCGCCTGCGCGGCGGCCCTGGCATTGCCGGACGGCACGGAGCGGGTCGTACAGGGCCAGCTGAGGGGCCTGTTGCGCCACGCCCCGACCGGCACGAACGGCTTCGGCTACGACCCGATCCTCCAGCCGGAGGGCGACACGCGAACGTGCGCCGAGCTGACCGCGGACGAGAAGAACGCGATCAGCCACCGGGGGAAGGCGTTCCGGGGACTGGTGCCGGCGATTCGGGAGCTGTTGGGCTGAACCCGCGGAAAGGCCCCGCGCCTTTGAATCGAAGGTGCGGGGCTCATTTCGCCTGTGCGCCCGGTCGGATTTGAACCGACAACACCAGGCTTCTAAGGCCTGTCTCTCTGCCGTTGGAGTACGAGCGCGTGAGTCGCGCTCTACTCTACTGGGCTAGATCCGCCGACGTCTGCCGCCTCTGCACCACGTGCTGGTGATCGCATGACAGTTGGGGCAGAGCAGCCGTAGGTTCTCCCGCCGGTCGTCGCTCCAGTCCCCGTTGATGTGATCGACCTCCAGGGTCATGGGCTTGCCGAGCCATTCCGGGCCGGTGCCGCACCTGGCGCACTCTTCCGTCACGCCAACTTCTTCGAGCGCTCGGCGCAGGCGTTTTGTCGTCGTTCGCTGGCTGCCGTTGTGCCATACCAGAACGTCCTCAGGCCGCTTGGCGTTCGGGGCTCGTTTTCCCCGTCGGTGCGCCTGGCCCATGAAGTGTTCCGTAGTGAGGCGATCGTCGGTGATCCACCTGCGCAGCTTCTTCCGCTGCGCGGCGGTGTCCGTGCGGCCAAGGCGGCGTAGCACGTCTGCCAAGGACGGGGACTCCGCGACGGCCGTCCGTAGCTCGTCGGGGGTTGGCCGGGCGGACCTGCCGCAGGGGCGGAAGTGCGAGATATCGATGCTGAAGTGGGCGAATCGCGTGGCGAGGTATTTGCGGAGGTAGCCGTATGGCCGGGTGCCGAAGAAGGCGATGACCTCGTCGAGGTCGGAACAGCGAGCTGCTGCTTCGGCCAGGCGCTCGCGGGTGTACTGCACGCCGCTACTCATGCAGCCCTGCCCTTGCCACGACCCCTGTAACTGTCGGTTGTCGAGTGGCAGTTGGGGCAAAGTAACCGCAGGTTCTCGATGCGGTTGTTCCGCCAGTTGCCGTCGATGTGGTCGACCTCCAAGGGGAGCGGCTCCCCGAGCCATACGCCTTCGATCCCGCACAGGGCGCAGTGCTTCTCGACGCCCAGCTCGCTCATCGCCCGCTTGAGGCGGCTGCTCGGTGTCCGCCTGGCATGTGCCGACGTGTCCTCGGTGAGGATGTCCTCGGCAGTTCGGCGGCGCTGGTTGTACCGCTGTCGCTCCGTGCGGACCACTGGCGTGAAATGTGAGGTGTCGATGCCATAGGCCTTGATGCGCCGCGAGATGTTCGTGTGGTGTCCGCCGACGATCTCAAGTCCGAGTTGACGCAGAACGTCGTTGATGCTTGTCGACGCGGCGACCACCGGTTCAAGGATCTCCCTTGTCCACTTGGCCCCCTCCCGCTCGAAATGGGAGACATCCACTCCCAGCTTCTTCATCCGCTCACGGACGTACCGCCGCTTCCAGCTCTTCGGATCCACCCCCAACCTCCCGCACGCCTCCGTCAACGTCCGAGCTCCCCGAGCCGCCTCCTCCAGCCGCTCCTTCGGGTACGCGCTGACCCCCATGGTTCCCCTCCGTCTCCGACCACCCGTTCGTGGTCTCGTACGGAGTAACGAACCGCTTATCGGACAGTCACGCCCGAAAAGCAGGAACGGCCCGCGGTGACCGAGGTCGACGCGGGCCGTGGCGGGGAGGGGCGGGGGTCAGATGCCGAGGTCCTTGATGATCTTGGCTACGTGGCCGGTGGCCCGGACGTTGTAGAGGGCGTGTTCGACCTTGCCCTGCTCGTCGACGATGATCGTGGAGCGGATGACGCCCATGTAGGTCTTGCCGTAGTTCTTCTTCTCGCCGTAGGCGGCGTAGGCCTCGGTGACCGTCTTCTCGGGGTCGGCGAGGAGGGTGACCTTGAGGGATTCCTTCTCGCGGAACGTGCCGAGCTTCTCGGGGGTGTCGGGGGAGATGCCGATGACGTCGTACCCGGCGCCGGCGAGGAGGTCGAGGTTGTCGGTGAAGTCGCAGGCCTGCTTCGTGCAGCCGGGGGTCAGGGCGGCCGGGTAGAAGTAGACGATGACCTTGCGGCCCTTGTGGTCCGACAGGGACACCTCGTGGCCGTCGGCGTCGGGGAGGGTGAAGGCGGGGGCCACGTCGCCGGGCTGGAGTCGCTCGCTCATCGGTCCAGCGTAACGGGGGGTCCTGACGGTACGGGCG
>NZ_JARGEF010000077.1:0-32586 GCF_033794725.1 Streptomyces sp. ID05-39B
CCGCACAACAGCACCTGCACCCGCCCGTCCAGTACGGCGATCTCGACCAGCCGTGCGTCGCCGAGCCGCTCCAGCAGCCGGCCCACGTCGAAGTGGTCGCCGTCCCCCGGGGAGTCCCCGCGGATGTGCAGGGTGCGGGAGCGGATCTCCCGTTCCAGCCTGCGCTGTTCGCGCTCCAGCGTCGGTACCGGGCGGCCGTCCATCCGCGCGCCCTCCGCGCGGGCGGCGATCTCACGGTAGGCGGTGAGCCCGCTGAGCAGCGCCGGATCGGCGGGCGGCCGGGTGGGCGGCGCCGACAGCACGGTGGCCCGCCAGCGTTCGCTCCACATCAGCAACTGCCGCGGCCCGCCCCGTTCCAGGCTCACCTGCTGGGCGAGCGCGGCGAGTTCGGCACCCTGCGCGGTGGCGCGGGCGCGCAGTTCGGAGGCGCCCAGGGTGGTGCGGTGGTCGTCGAGGACGTCGAGACCGCGCCGGCAGGCCTCCAGGACGCCCCGCCCCGAACCGGTGGCGCGCGCCCACAGCGCCTGCGCCGCCCAGCCCGTCATCCGGGCCAGCGGCGGCCCGCCGCGCCGGCTGCGCGCGGCGACCGCCAGATAACGTTCGGCGTCCTGGGCCCAGTTCAGGTCCAGCGCGATCCGGCCGGCCAGCAGCCAGCCCTCCGGCGCGGCGGGCGCCCCGAACGAGGACAGCCGTTCGGCGACCCGGACCGCGTCCGCGACCAGCCGTCCCGAACTCCGCCCGGTCGCCAACCGTGCCTCGATCAGAACGAGTTGGGCGTGCGCCTCCCACCAGGTGCGGCGCTGCCCGGCGAACAGCCGCACGGCCAGGGCCGCCCGCGCGGTCGCCGTGACCGGATCGCCCGCGAGCCGGGCGGCCCGCGCCGCTGCCAGCAGCAGTTCCGCCTTGCGGGTGGACTGCCCGCCGATCCCGTCGAGGACCGTGATCGCCGCGTCCGCCTCGGCGAGCGCCTCGGGCGCCAGCCCGGCCGCCATCAGCACCTCGCAGCGCCGGATGTCGAGCATGAAGGTGGGCGTGCCGAGCTTGGCGTAGCGCTCCTCGGCCTCGTCCATCAGCCGCAGCGCCGCCGGCACGTCACCCGAGCGGAACGCGGCCAGCCCCCGGCTCTCCACCGCGTCGGCCTTGTCGTGCTCCTGGCCGGTGGTGTCCCACAGTGCCTCGGCCGCCGTGAAGTCGGCGTCCGCCCGGTCCACCGCGCCGAGCGCCAGATGCACGGTGGCGCGCAGGGTGAGGGCGCGAGCCGTCCAGATGACGTCGCCCGCCTGCCGCAGCACGGTGATCGCCCTGCGTACGTCGTCCAGCGCCTCGCGGTGATGCCCGAGGACCCACCAGGAGTAGGCCCGCCGGTACAGCACGCGCGCGCGGGTGTGCCCGGTGCCGCGCTCGATGCCCCGCTCGAACGCCGCGAGGCCCTGCCGGGTGCGGCCCGCGTGGACCAGGGCCACGCCGAGCGTGCCCAGGACGTCGGACTCCCGCTCGGCGGAGTCGGCGCGTGCCGCCAGCACGCGGGCGCGCCGCAGATGGTCCAGGGCGAGACGCATGTCGCCCCAGTCCCGCTGCCAGATGCCGATCACCTGGTGGGCGACCGAGGCGTGCAGGGGCGGGGGATCGGTGTGGAGCACTCCCTCCGCCCGTGCCAGGGCGTCGTTGGGGGCGGCGAACACCATGGGCAGCAGTTCGAGAACCGTGTCGTTTCCCGCTGTCACCCCACGGATGGTAGTGCTCCGGTCGCATGTCACACAGGGCTGGAGTGGTTTCAGGACGTATCAATTGGACGTCGCGTCAACGGGCCGCGCGCACACCGCCCGGCGTACGCCCTGGGGCGAGCGGCGCGTACGTCGGGGGCGTGCGGCCGCAACCGCACCCCGGGTCCCTGTCGTCGCACCACCTGTATCAGATGAGGGTCTCGCGGCTCTGACTGAAGACCATCGGGTTCAGGGGAGGACACGCCATGGCACCACAGCGATTCCACGAGCAGTTCGGGCAGATCCAACGCGCACTGCCCGGCGTGCCGTTGGCGATGGGACCGGACGACTCCGGCGAGTTCATCTACGAAAAGGGCGTCGTCCTGGCGCGCGACGGCGAGGAGGCCCGGGTCGTCGAGGACGCCGTCCGCACACACTTCACCGCGGCGCCCGACCTCACCCCCGACCATGTGCGCCGGTCCGGACCGCAGGCCAACCGCTCCGGCATCACCCGCATCCAGGTCTCCGACCCCGGCCAGGGCGTGGCGGGCGCCGACCGCGCCGTCGCGGGAGCGCTGCGCGCCCTGCGTGGGGCCGAGAACCGCGTGGGCCGCCGGCTGGTCAGCCGCAACCACGTGGTGTCCATCGCGGTCAACGCCTGCCCCGGCGACGAGCCGGTGCCCGCGGCCTACAACGCGCCGCCCAACCCGGCCGCGGTCCAGGCCGTCCACGACCCGGCCGGCGCCGTCGGCGTGCTCGTCGTCGACACCGGCCTGATGCACGACTACCGCTCCTACCCGCTCCTCGCCCACACCGAGGGCGACGCGCAGATCCGGGAGACCGACGACAGCGGCGTCCTCCAGCAGTACGTCGGGCACGGCACGTTCATCGCCGGGCTGGTCGCTGCCGTCGCCCCCAACACCGACATCACGGTGCGCAACACCCTCAACGACGCCGGCGCGATCCTCGAGTACGACTTCGGCGACAAGCTCTTCGAGGCCGTCGAGGAGGGCGGCTGGCCCGACATCCTCAGCCTCTCCGCCGGCACCTCCAACGGCCGCGTCGACGGCCTCCTCGGCGTCGCCGCCTTCATGGACGAACTGCGTGCCCAGCGCACCCTGTTGGTGGCAGCCGCCGGCAACAACTCCAGCGCCACCCCGTTCTGGCCGGCCGCCTACGCCTCGCTGCCCGAGTACGCGGACGCCGTGCTGTCGGTCGGCGCGCTGCGCGGCGACGGCGAGTTCGGCGCCTGCTTCAGCAACCACGGCCCCTGGGTGCGCGTCTACGCCCCCGGCGAGCGCCTCACCAGTGCCCTCACCGGCTTCGGCAGCCCCGTCCCCTACGTGTACCAGCACTCCACCTACGACGCCTGCCGCTACGGCTTCACCTACTCCTGCACCTGCCAGTCGCCGCGCCACACCGGGCAGTTGAGCGAGGACACGGCGGCCACCGCGGGCAAACCGGACCAGGTCATGTTCGAGGGGCTGGCCTCCTGGAGCGGCACCTCCTTCGCGACGCCCGTCGTCGCCGGACTGGTCGCCGCCCACATGACGGCCAACGGCCTGACCGACCCGCGCGCCGCCGCCCAAGAACTCCTCGCCGCCGAAGCCGAGTCGGCCGAGGTGCGCGGCGCCCACGTCGCGGCGCTGCTGCCGGCCACCTGGACCCCGGTGCCCGTGGGGCAGCCGGCCGTCCCGGCGTGAGGCCGTCATGAGGTCCGGGGCCGGCCCCTTCACGGCGTACGATGACTTGCCGTACACAAGGGGTGGGACCGTGGACCGTAGTGAAGTCGGCGCGCTCGTCCAGTCCGCCGTAGACGGTGACACGGCGGCCTGGAAGGCGATCGTGGAAGGGCTGAGCCCGCTGGTCTGGTCGGTCGTGCGCGCGCATCGGCTCTCCGACGCCGACGGCCACGAGGTGTACCAGACGGTGTGGTTCCGGTTCGCCCAGCACCTCGGGCGGATCCGCGAACCCGAGAAGGCGGGATCCTGGCTGGCGAGCACCGCGCGCAACGAGTGCCTGAAAGTGATCAAGAGCCTGCGGCGGCTGACACCGACGAACGATCCCCAGCTGCTCGACCGCGTCAGCGAGGAGCGTACGCCGGAGCAGTCGGTGCTGGATTCGGAGGAGGCGGCCGCGCAGAGTGAGCGCGTGCGTCACCTCTGGCAGGAGTTCGAGGCGCTCGGTGAGCGCTGCCGGCAGCTGCTGCGGGTGCTGATCTCCTCGCCGCCGCCCAGTTACCAGGAGGTCTCGGCCGCGCTGGGCATCGCCGTGGGCAGCATCGGACCGATGCGCCAGCGATGCCTGCGCCGCCTGCGGGCCCGACTCGACGCACGGGGAGCCCTGTGAGCCACATGGACGATGCCATGGACGACACCGACGACACCTTCGAAGAGGCCTCCGGCGACGGGGAGTACGACGACAGCGGGCTGGAGGCGGAACTCCGCGAAGCCGCCGCGATCCTCGACCCCGTACCGGCCGAGCTGCGCCTCCTCGCCGTCGAGGCCTACGCGCTGCACGACCTGGACGCGAAGATCGCCGAGCTGACCTTCGACTCGCTGGTCGACGCCATCCCGGTCAGGGGAGCCGTGGACGTACCGCGCATGCTCACCTTCCACAGCGGCGGGCTGACCGTCGACGTCGAGGTGACCCCGTGCGGCATCATGGGCCAGCTGCTGCCCCCGCAGTCCGCGTCGATCGAGGTCCTCGACGGCCCCCGCGCCGGAGCGGCCCTGACCGCCGACGACATGGGCCGCTTCACCAGCGAGGCCCGGCCCACCGGCCCGTTCGCCCTGCGCCTGCGCGCGGGCGGCGAGGTCGTGGTCACCGAGTGGATGCGCGCCTGACCGACCGGAGACCGCCCGCCCCCTGATGCCGCCTTACACTCGTGCTCGCCGCCGCGGCAGGGGATGGCGGTCGCCGGCGACACCGACCGACGGCACGTCCGCCCGAGGACCCTGCTCCCGGCTCGCCCACCAGGTGTCGCTGCCCCTCCGCCGCACGGCCCCGGTCAGCCGGAGACCGCGTCCACCAGTTCCGCCAGTGCCTCGGCGAGCCGGGTGAGGCCGGGGCCGGCCGGGCCGCCCGGTTCGCTCATGTAGGTGTCGCGGCGGATCTCCACCATCAGGGCGCAGACCCGCGGGTCCGTCCCGTAGTAAGCCAGCGGCACGTACGTCCCGCCGAACGGGCTGTCGAGTCCCGTCTCCCCGATCGCCGCGAACGCCTTCCTCGCGGCGGCGAGCAGCTCGGGCGGGGTGTGGAAGGCGTCGGTGCCCAGGCACACCGGCGGGCGCGGGCCCTCGCCGTGCAGCTCGTAGGGGAGCGCCCCGGTGGGGTAGGAGTGCACGTCGATGATCACGGCCCGGCCGACGGCCGCCAGCCGCTCGCCGACGGCGGCCGTCATCGCCGCCGCGTAGGGGCGGAAGTACCTCTCGATCAGTGGCTCGGGATCGGCGTCCGGGCCGCGCAGGACCTCTCGGTGGGTGGTCCGCGTGTACACCGCGCCCATCCCCGCCGACAGCATCTCCTCGCGCTCGTCGGGGAACCGTTCCGGGTCGACGACCAGCCGCGACAGCCGGTTGACGAACCGCCACGGCCTCACCCCGGCCCGCCGCGCCGCCGCCTCGGCGATCTCCGCGGTGTGCGCGTCGGTGATGTGGTCCAGCTCCCGCTCCAGCGCCGGACCGTCCAGGACGATTGCCCTCCGCACGCCCGGTGGTATCTCCCGCGCCGAGTGCGGTACGTGCAGGATCACCGGCGACCCGCCGGCACCGGGCAGGAACGTGAAGGACGGTTCGGCAGGGCTCATACGGGGGCTCCCGGGGCTGATCGGCTGCGGAGGTGCACGATCAAGGTGCCACATCGCCGCGACCACCCCGCCACGCACCTTGGCCCCGGCCGGGCGGTGCACCGGTCGGGGCCAAGGTGTGCGGGCGGGTGAGCGTCAGCTCAGGGAGGCGAGCAGCTCGTTCCAGGTGGCCGACGGGCGCATGACCGCCGCCGCCTTCTCCGGGTCGGGCCGGTAGTAGCCGCCGATGTCGACCGGCCGGCCCTGGACGGAGTTCAGCTCCTCGACGATCTTCTGCTCGTTCGCCGCGAGGGACTCGGCGAGCTGGGCGAAGGCCTTCGCGAGGTCGGCGTCCTCGCTCTGGCGCGCCAGCTCCTGCGCCCAGTACAGGGACAGGAAGAAGTGGCTGCCGCGGTTGTCGATGCCGCCGACGCGACGGGTCGGGGACTTGTCCTCGTTGAGGAAGGTCGCCGTGGCGCGGTCGAGGGCGTCGGCGAGGACCTTCGCGCGGGCGTTGCCCGTGAACGTGGCGTACTGCTCCAGCGAGGGGACCAGCGCGAAGAACTCACCGAGGGAGTCCCAGCGCAGGTAGTTCTCCTTGACGAGCTGCTGGACGTGCTTGGGCGCGGAACCGCCGGCGCCCGTCTCGAACAGGCCGCCGCCCGCCATCAGCGGGACCACCGACAGCATCTTGGCGCTGGTGCCCAGCTCCAGGATCGGGAACAGGTCGGTGAGGTAGTCGCGCAGGACGTTGCCGGTCACCGAGATGGTGTCCTCGCCGCGGCGGATGCGCTCCACCGACAGCTTGGTGGCCTCGACCGGGTTGAGGATCCGGATGTCCAGGCCCTCGGTGTCGTGCTCCGCCAGGTACGTGTGGACCTTGGCGATCAGCTGCGCGTCGTGGGCGCGGGTCTCGTCCAGCCAGAACACCGCCGGGCTGCCGGTGGCGCGGGCGCGGGTGACGGCCAGCTTGACCCAGTCGCGGATCGGGGCGTCCTTGGTCTGGCAGGCGCGGAAGATGTCACCCCGGGCGACGGACTGCTCCAGGACGACGTTGCCGTCCTGGTCGACGAGGCGGACCGTGCCGGGGGACTTGACCTCGAAGGTCTTGTCGTGCGAGCCGTACTCCTCGGCCTTCTGCGCCATCAGGCCGACGTTGGGGACCGAGCCCATGGTCGACGGGTCGTAGGCGCCGTGGGCGCGGCAGTCGTCGATGACCGCCTGGTAGACGCCGGAGTAGGAGGAGTCCGGCAGCACCGCGAGGGTGTCGGCCTCCTGGCCGTCCGGGCCCCACATGTGGCCGGAGGTGCGGATCATGGCCGGCATCGAGGCGTCGACGATCACGTCGGACGGCACGTGCAGGTTGGTGATGCCCTTGTCGGAGTCGACCATCGCCAGGGCCGGGCCCTCGGCCAGCTCGGCCTCGAAGGAGGCCTTGATCGCGTCGGCCTCGGGCAGGGCCTGAAGGCCCTTGAGGATGCCGCCGAGACCGTCGTTCGGGGTGAGGCCGGCCGCGGCCAGCGTCGCGCCGTACTGCTCGAAGGTCTTCGGGAAGAAGGCGCGCACCACGTGACCGAAGATGATCGGGTCGGAGACCTTCATCATCGTGGCCTTGAGGTGCACCGAGAACAGCACGTCGTCGGCCTTGGCGCGGGCGATCTGTGCGGTGAGGAACTCGCGCAGCGCGGCCACGTGCAGCACGGACGCGTCGACGACCTCGTCCTTGAGGACCGGTACGGACTCGCGCAGGACGGTGGTGGTGCCGTCCTCGCCGACCAGCTCGATGCGCAGGGAGCCGTTCCCGGAGATCACGGCGGACTTCTCGGTGGAGCGGAAGTCGTTCTCGCCCATGGTCGCGACGTTGGTCTTGGACTCGCTCGTCCAGGCGCCCATGCGGTGCGGGTGGGTCTTGGCGTAGTTCTTGACCGACGCGGGGGCGCGGCGGTCGGAGTTGCCCTCGCGCAGGACCGGGTTCACGGCCGAGCCCTTGATCTTGTCGTAGCGGGTCTGGATGTCCCGCTCCTCGTCGGTCTTGGGGTCGTCCGGGTAGGCCGGCAGCGCGTAGCCCTGCGCCTGAAGCTCGGCGATCGCGGCCTTGAGCTGCGGGATCGACGCCGAGACGTTCGGCAGCTTGACGATGTTCGCCTGGGGCGTCTTGGCCAGCTCGCCCAGTTCGTGCAGGTCGTCCGCGATCCGCTGGTCCTCGGTGAGGTATTCAGGGAACACGGCGATGATGCGCCCGGACAGCGAGATGTCCCGCGTCTCCACGGAGACACCGGCCTGCGAGGCGTACGCCTGGACCACCGGCAGGAAGGAATACGTCGCCAGGGCCGGGGCCTCGTCAGTGTGCGTATAGATGATGGTCGAGTCAGTCACCGGGTGCTCCGCTCCACGTCTGCAACATTGCTCGACATCAAGATATCTCGTGACCGACCCGGACTCGACAGGACCCCACGGCGGGCGCGAACCCGGTGCGGGACGCCACGGCGGCCGGTCTCGGGCCGGACCGGCCGCCGTGTGCGAAATCTGGCCAGAGGATCAGCCGGGAGAGGAGGGGTCAGTCGTGCAGGACCGCCGGCGGCACCAGGTCGTCGCCCGTGCGCTGCTGCGGGATGACCACCGCGCCCTGCTGGAGGGCCACGGTCCGGGCGGGCGAGGGGATACGGATCCCCTCGTGCTGGTAGCGGCGGTGCAGGCGCTTGATGAACTCGTGCTTGATCCGGAACTGGTCGCTGAACTCGCCGACGCCCAGGATCACCGTGAAGCCGATCCGGGAGTCGCCGAAGGTGTGGAAGCGGACCAGCGGCTCGTGGTCGGGGACGGCGCCGGTGATGTCCGTCATCACCTCGGTGACGACCTCGCAGGTCACCCGCTCGACGTGCTCCAGGTCGCTGTCGTAGGCGACGCCCGCCTGCACCAGGATGGTCAGCTGCTGCTCGGGGCGCATGAAGTTGGTCATGTTGGACTTGGCGAGCTGTCCGTTGGGGATCACGACCAGGTTGTTGGAGAGGTTGCGCACGGTGGTCTGCCGCCAGTTGATGTCCTCGACATAGCCCTCCTCGCCGCTGCTGAGCCGGATGTAGTCGCCGCGCTGGACGGTCTTGGAGGCGAGGATGTGGATGCCCGCGAAGAGGTTGGCGAGGGTGTCCTGGAGGGCCAGCGCGACGGCCAGACCGCCGACGCCGAGGGCGGTCAGCATCGGCGCTATGGAGACGCCGAGGCTCTGGAGCGCGACCAGGAAGCCGAGCGCCAGGACCAGTACCCGGGTGATGTTGACGAAGATCGTGGCGGAGCCGGCGACGCCGGAACGGGAGTGCGTGACGCTCTGCACCAGCCCCGCGACCACCCGGGCCGCCGACACCGTCACCGCGAAGATCAGCAGGACGGTCAGGCTCTGGTTGACGGTGTGCTGGACCGCCTTGGTCAGCGGCAGTACGGCCGCCGCGGCCGCCCCGCCGGCCACCAGCGCCGCCCACGGCACGACCGTGCGCAGCGCGTCCACGACGACGTCGTCGCCGCTCCACTTGGTGCGCTTGGCGTGTTTGCCCAGCCAGCGCAGCAGCGTCCGTGACAGGAACGCCAGCAACAGGCCGGTGGCCAGGGCGATTCCGGCGAGGACGGCGTCGTCGAGGGTCAGCGCGCGGTTCACCGGTCGCCTCCGGAGGGACGGTCGGCGGCGAAGCGGGTCGCCGACGGCCGGATGTGAAGTGTGCTCACGTGGTCACCTGCTCGATTCCGGGAAGTGCGAAGTGCGGTCGCGTCCGCCGCGTGCGCGGACGCGACCGCTCATCCTGCCGTACACGGAACGGCAGTTCGTACCCGGCGACCGGTTCAGACGATGCCTTCGGCCAGCTCCGCCCGCTCCCGGTCCGAGCCGTACGCCGCGGCCGTGGGCGTGCCGTAGGAACGGCGGGCCACGAACCACCACACCGTGGCCAGGACCAGCACGACGGCGAGGGCGAGGGAGGCGTAGTTCATCGTGTCCGCCGTCACCGGCGAGGACTGCGGCAGGCAGAACAGGACCGTCACACAGGCCACCCACACCACGGCGATCCAGCCGATCGGCCTGCTCCAGCGGCCCAGACTCCAGGGACCTGGCTGGAAACGGTCCCCGGCGCGCAGACGCAGCAGGATGGGGATGGCGTACGCGGGCGTGATGCCGATGACGTTGATCGCGGTGACCGCGCCGTAGGCGGTCGCCGAGTACAGCGACGGCAGGGCGAGGACGCCGGCCACGACGACCGACAGCCACACGGCGGCGACCGGGGTCTGGGTGCGGGCGCTGACCTTGCGCCACAGGTGCGAGCCCGGCAGGGCGCCGTCCCGGCTGAACGCGAACACCATCCGGCTGGCCGCGGCGACCTCGGCGTTTCCGCAGAACAGCTGGGCCACGATCACGACGAGCAGCAGCGCGCTCGCCCCGTCCGTGCCGAGCCCGTCCAGGAGGATCTGCGCGGGCGGTACGCCGGTCTCGGTGGCGAGGGTGGCGTCGTAGTCCTGGATGGCGAAGGTGAGGCCCGCGAGGAGGACGAAGCCCGCCGCCCAGGACACCCAGATGGAGCGGACGATGCCGCGCGCCGCCGACACCGACGCGTTGGCCGTCTCCTCCGACAGGTGCGCGGAGGCGTCGTAGCCGGAGAACGTGTACTGGGCGAGGAGGAGGCCGATCGCCGCCACGTACAGCGGGTTCTCCCAGCCGGTGTGGTTGACGAACTCGCCGAAGACGAAGGACGGCGACCGGTGGTGGTCGGGGACGATCGCCAGCGCGCCGACGATGAGCGCGACACCCGCCAGGTGCCACCAGACGGAGACCGAGTTCAGGACGCTGACGAGGCGCACGCCGAACAGGTTCAGCACGGCGTGCAGCAGCAGGATCGCCATGAAGATCAGCATCGTCTTCTCCGGCGTCGGCTCGAAGCCCCACTGGAGATTGGCGAACGCGCCCGCGAACAGGGCGGCGCCGTAGTCGATGCCGGCGATCGCGCCGAGCAGCCCCAGCAGGTTCAGCCAGCCCGTGTACCAGCCCCAGCGGCGCCCGCCGAGCCGGTCCGCCATGTAGTAGAGGGCACCGGACGTCGGGTACGCGCTGGTGACCTCGGCCAGCGCCAGCCCCACGCACAGCACGAACAGGCCGACCCCGGCCCAGCCCCACAGCATCATGGCGGGACCGCCCGCGCCCATGCCGAAGCCGTACAGCGTCATGCAGCCGGAGAGGATCGAGATGACGGAGAAGCTGATCGCGAAGTTGCCGAAGCCGCCCATACGGCGGGCCAGCACGGGCCGGTAACCCAGCTCGCGCAGCCGCTGCTCCTCGTCGGGCCGCGGGACGGAGGTGGGGACCGCCGGTTCGGGCGCGGGCAGCGGTGGTTCGGACGTGCTGGACATGCGAGAGCCTCCCAGGACGGGTCGAGTGACGGTTTGCCGGATACGGGCGGACGGCAGCCGCGTGGTGCGGGCCATCGAGGTGCGGGGCGACGGCCGGGGGGTGCGTCAGCCGTCCGTGGAGGAGACGGCCGGCCGACTGCGGGTGCGGGTGCGGGCCCGGAGGAACACCTGCGCGGCCTCGCCATGGTCGCCGGGCACGGCGGAGCGGTACGCCCAGGGCACAGGCGTGTGACAGGGGCCGATCGCGTCGAACACGCGCGCCGCGTCGGAGAACCGGTGCGCTCCCCACAGCGCGTGGGCGAGATGGTTGAGGTCCAGCGGGGAGCGTTCGGCGGGGACGCTGTGCCCGAACCAGGCCGTGTGCGCGTGCAGCGCCTCACGGGTGGCGTCCTCGGCCACCCAGTGCAGGTCCAGGGCGGCCTCCCGCCCGCCGCCGCGCCGGTAGCGCTCGACCCGGACGTACAGCGGCAGGACGTGCAGCGCGGAGCCCGGCGGGGCGTCCTCGGCGGCCAGGTAGGCGAAGCCCGCCGCCTCCGCGAGCCGGCCGGACGCGGACCGCGCGTACAGGAACTGCAGCATGCGGTGGTGCGCCTCGCGGTTGTGCGGGTCGCGCTCGACGGCCTCCTCCAGCAGCCCCCACGGGCCGGGCGGCAGGGTCGGGTCCGGCGGCGGCGCCCGGTGCTCCTCCCACGCCTGCCCGCGGTCCAGCTGGGCCAGGGCCAGCAGGCACACCCACGGCACCGGATCCGACGGGGCTGCGCGGGCGGCGCCCTGGCTCATGTCCCAGGCCTCGATCCACAGTTCGTGGGTACGGCGGTGCCGTTCACGGTGCGCCCGCAGGGCCCGCTCGACGGCGACCCGGGCCCGCATCACGGCGGCCGGCACGCTGTCCGGTTCCTCGGCGAGCCAGGCCCGGATCACATCGGTGCCGGCCGCTCCCGCGGCGAGGACCTGGGTGCGCTGCGTCCACTGCCACCAGTGCGTCGTGCGCTCCAGCAGGGTCCGCATCGACAGCCAGCGGCCGGCGCGCACCTCCTGGAGCGCGGTCCGCAGTTCACCGTCGTGGCCCGCGGGATCGTAGGCGGGGAGTGCTCCGTCTCTGGCCATCAGCCGCTCGCTCCCGGTCGGGGGTCGCGCGGGACGGCAAGGTGGAGTAACAACAGCCCTCCTCGGGGCGGCGGATGAGGAGATCGCCTGGGTTCGGCGGTCACTATAGGGGCCGGCCGCAGCCCCTCGCGCATGCTTTCGGATCGATCCGACCGGGCTTGTCAATACTGCAGTCGACTGGTCATCGGCCGGTGTCCGGGTGGCTGGATCGGTGCAGGTGGGGACCTCTTGACGGGGTGGTCGGTCCGACGGCAGGCTGAGCGCGCCGATCACCGAGGGGAGGGGCGTGATGACGGGTCCGGTACTGGCCGTCGACCAGGGAACGTCCGGCACCAAGGCCCTGGTGGTCTGCCCCGAACGGGGCGTCCTGGGCACCGGTTTCGCGGCCGTGCGCCCCCGCCCCCTGCCCGGCGGCCTCGTCGAGGCGGACCCGGCCGAGCTGTACGCCTCGGTGCTGGACGCGGGCCGGCGCGCGCTGGCCGAGGCCGGCGAACCCGTCGTGGCGCTGGGCCTCGCCAACCAGGGCGAGACCGTCCTCGCCTGGGACCCGGTGACCGGCCGGCCGCTCACCGACGCCCTCGTCTGGCAGGACCGCCGTGCCGACACCGTCTGCGACGAACTAGCCGCACACGCGGACGAGTTGCGCGAGCTGACCGGCCTGCCCGTCGACCCGTACTTCGCGGCTCCCAAAATGGCCTGGATCCGCCGTCACCTCACCGCCGAGGGGGTCGTCACCACCAGTGACGCCTGGCTCGCCCACCGCCTCACCGGCGCCTACGTCACCGACGCGGCGACCGCCGGCCGCACCCAGCTCCTCGACCTCGACCGGGTCACCTGGTCACCGCGCGCCCTGGACCTCTACGGCCTGTCGGGGGAACGGCTCCCCGAGATCGTCGACAACGCCCAACCGGTGGGAACGACAGGCGTCTTCGGCTACGACATCCCGCTCACCGGCCTCGCCGTCGACCAGCAGGCCGCCCTGCTCGCCCAGCGCGTCACCGCACCCGGCACCGCCAAGTGCACCTACGGCACAGGCGCGTTCCTCCTCGCCCCGACCGGCACCACCCCCCGGCGCTCCACCTCCGGACTGGTCGGCTGCGTCGCCTGGCGGCTCGCCGGACGCGCCGAGTACTGCCTCGACGGGCAGGTGTACACCGCCGCCTCCGCCGTACGCTGGCTCGCCGACCTCGGCGTCATCACGGGCGCCGCCGACCTCGACACCGTCGGCGCGGCCGTCCCCGACAGCGGCGGCGTCACCTTCGTCCCGGCCCTCGCGGGACTCGCCGCCCCCTGGTGGCGCGGCGACCTGCGCGGCTCCCTCACCGGGCTCGGCCTGGACACCACCCCGGGCCACCTGGTGCGCGCCCTGTGCGAGGGCCTGGCCGCGCAGGTGGTGGAGCTGGCCGAGGCCGCGGCGGCCGACCTCGCAACGCCCGTGACCCTGCTGCGCGTCGACGGCGGCCTGACCCGCTCGACCCTCCTCATGCAGACCCAGGCCGACCTGCTGCAGCGCCCGGTCGAGGTGTCCGCCCTGCCCGACGCGACCGCCCTCGGCGTGGGCGCCCTGGCCCGCCTCGGCGCCGCCCCCGGCACGACCCTGGCCGAAGCGCTCCCCGAGGGAAAGCCGTCGGCGGTGTACGAGCCACGCGTCTCGGCCGACGAGGCGGCGGACCGCCTGGGCCGCTTCCGCGCCGCGGTGACCGCCCTGCTGGACGGCGCCCCGGCATGACGGTGACCACCGAGGGCCCGCTGCCGGCGGACCCGTACGACGTGGTGATCGTGGGCGCCGGTGTCGTCGGCTGCGCCATCGCCCGCGAACTGGCCCGCCGCCCCCGTCTGAGGGTCGCCCTGGTGGAGGCTCAGGACGACATCGGCCAGGGCACCTCGAAGGCCAACACCGCGATCCTGCACACCGGTTTCGACGCGGTGCCCGGATCCCTGGAGGCGCGGCTCGTCCGCGAGGGCGCCCGCCTGCTCACCGCGTACGCCGCCGAGTCCGGCATCCCCCTCGACCCGGTCGGCGCGCTCCTCGTGGCGTGGGACGAGGAACAGCTCGCCGCCCTGCCCCGCCTCGCGGAAAAGGCCGAACGCAACGAGTACCGGGACGCCCGCCTCCTGGGTCCCGCCGAACTCCACGAGCGGGAACCGCACTTGGGGCCCGGCGCCCTCGGCGCCCTGCACGTGCCCGGCGAGAGCGTCATCTGCCCGTGGACGACCCCGCTGGCGTACGCCACCCAGGCCGTCCGCCACGGAGTGGACCTCCATCTCAACTGCCGTGTGGAGCAGGCCGGCCGGCAGGACGGCACACACACGCTCGGCACCGGACGGGGCGTCCTGCGCGCCCGCCGCCTCGTCAACGCGGCGGGACTGCACGCCGACACCCTCGACCGCCGCCTCGGCCACGACGACTTCACCGTCACCCCGCGCCGCGGCCAGCTCATCGTCTTCGACACCCTCGCCCGCGACCTCGTCCGTCACATCCTGCTGCCCGTCCCCACCGCCCTCGGCAAGGGCGTCCTCGTCGCCCCCACCGTGTACGGCAACGTCCTCCTCGGCCCCACCGCCGAGGACCTCGACGACAGACGGGCCACCCAATCCACCGCCGAGGGACTCGCCGCCCTGCGCGCCCAGGGCGCCCGCATCCTGCCCGACCTCCTCGACGAGGAGGTCACCGCCGTCTACGCCGGCCTGCGCGCCGCCACCGAGCACGAGGACTACCGCATCACCGCCCACCCCGAGGACGGATCCGTCACCGTCGGCTCCATCCGCTCCACCGGCCTCACCGCGTCCCTCGCCATCGCCGCGCACGTCACCGGCCTGCTGGCAGACGCGACCGGCCTCGCCCTCGGCCCCGCCCGCGCTCTGGAACCGGTGCGCGTGCGCGACCCCCGCCCGAGCGCCGACCGCATCGCGGCAGATCCCCGGTACGGCATGCTCGTCTGCCACTGCGAACACGTCTCCCGCGGCGACATCCTCGACGCCCTCGCCGGCCCGATCCCGCCCCGCACGCTCGACGGACTGCGCCGCCGCACCCGCGCCCGCGCGGGCCGCTGCCAGGGCACCTACTGCGGGCCCGCGGTCCGGGCCCTCCTGGCGCAGGCACCCGCCCCGCCGGTCCTTCTGGGGAAGGCGACGCGGGCATGACGGCCGTACGCGAGGTCGACGTCCTGATCGTCGGGGCGGGCCCCGCCGGGCTCGCGGCAGCCGCCCGCCTCGCCGCGGCAGGCGCGGGCCGCGTCGAGGTACTGGACCGGGAACCGGAGCCCGGCGGAGTTCCCCGCCACTGCGCGCACGGCGGCTACGGCACCCTCCTGCACCCCCTGACCGGCCCGGCGTACGCCCGCCTCCTGCTCACCGCGGCCGGCCGGGCCGGCGCCACCGTCCGTCCCGGCGTCACCGCCCTGGACTGGGCCGGCGCCCTGTCCCTGCACACCGTGAGCCCCGACGGCCCCGAGACGATCACCGCCCGCGCGGTCGTCCTCGCCACCGGCGCCCGTGAACGCCCTCGTGCGGCCCGCCTGGTGCCCGGCACCCGCCCGGCGGGGGTCCACACCACGGGCGAACTCCAGCGGGCCGTCCACGTCCACGGGCAGCACATCGGCACGCGGGCGGTGGTCGTCGGCGCCGAGGACGTCTCCTACCGGGCGGCCGACACCGTACGGGCCGCGGGCGCCGCCGTCGTCGCGATGGTCACGGAGCACGCCCGAGCGCAGACCGCTCCCGCACGCGCCGCCGACCACCGGCTGCGCCACGGCGTGCCGCTCCTCACCCGCGCCGCTGTCACCGAACTCCTCGGCCACGGACGCCTGTCGGGCGTACGCGTCCGGCACCAGGACGGCCGCACGGCCGTACTGCCCTGCGACACCGTCGTGTTCACCGGCGACTTCGTCCCCGACGGCGAACTGGCCCGCCGCGCACGCCTGGTACTCGACCCCGGCACCCGCGGCCCCGCCGTCGACGGCGCGCTGCGCACCTCCCGTCCGGGCGTCTTCGCCGTCGGCGGTCTGGCGCACCCCGCGGAGAGCGCGGCGACCGCGACCCGCGACGGCGTCCACGCGGCCGGCGCCGTCCTGGCCCACCTCCAGGGCGCCGGACTCCCGCCCGGCGTCCCCCTGTCGGTGGCCCCGCCCCTGAGCTGGATCGCCCCGAACCGCGTCACGCCGTCCGACCGCCTCCCGTACATCCTGCGCACCTCCACGGAACTCACCCGCCCGGTCCTGTACGTCATCCAGAACGGCCGGGTCCTGCACCGCGAGCGGCTGCGCGGCGCGCGGCCGAACCGCACCCTGCGCCTGCCGGCCGACTGGACCCACCGGGTCGACCCCGGCGCCGGGCCGGTGTCGGTCAAGGTGAGCTGATCAGCCGGGGACGCCCGCCCGGTCCAGCAGCGCCGTCATCTCGGCGACCGGCAGCAGCGGGTTGGCGGCGGCGGCGAATCCCACCTCGGGGTCGTCCAGCAGCTCGACGATCCGATTCACCGACAGCCTGTGGTCGAAGGCCGCCGCCAGGCGGACGAACCCGTCCGGGTCCCGGCTCAGCCGCTCCACCAGCTCGGGCGTCGCGGCGGGGTCGCGCAGGGTGAGCGCGCGCTCGCGCGGATCCGCCGCGTCGGCGAACCGCTCCGCGAGCCCTGCCGAGGGGAACCCGGGCCGCGCGGTCAGCATGCCGACGGCCCGGTGCGTTCCGTGCAGATACAGGTCGAGCAACAGCTCAGGCGGCGCCTTCGGATGGCGCTCGGCCAGCAGCAGCCGTACGGCGACGTCCTCGTCGCCCGCGAGGAGTTCGACGCAGTCGTCCGGCAGCTCGGCGCACACCGCGGCACTGCGGCGCAGCCAGGTGTGGGCCGAACGGGCGCACCGGCGCAGCAACTCCGCGTCCGCACGGCCACGCCACACCCACACCAGCGGCTCCAGCCGGTCCTCCTCCGTCACCTTCCAGCCGACCGCCGCGCGCTGCTCCTCCGTGAGTTCGGGGCGGGCGGACACCGCGAGGCGCACGGCAGGATCCTCGTGCCCGGCCAGCGTGGCCGCGAGGTCTGCGGGGAACGTGGGGTTGCCCACGAGCCGCGCCAGACGCGTCCCGTCGGTGTCCAGGTACTCGGCGAGCAGGCGTTCGGCGAGGCCGCGCTCCAGCCGGCCGCGGGCGAGGACCTCCCACAGCGAGAAGAGGCCGGCGCGCGTCTCGACCAGCCAGGCGGTGCGCTCCTCGTCGTCCGCCATGACATGCAGCGCCGCCGCCGTGCGCACCTCGGGGTCCGGATCGTCGAGCAGGGCCCCGCGTACCTCCGGCGCCAGTTCCTCCCAGACCCTGCGGCAGGCCGCGCGGCGGAAAAACGGGTCCTCGTGGGTGGCGAGCGGCAGCAGGACGTGGGCGGGCGTGGAGGGCGCGTTCGCCATCTCGTACCGGACGTTGGCGTCGTCGTGGGCCAGCAACCGCGCGTAGGCGTGGTCGGGGAGGGGCGGCGCGGCCGTGCCGTACGGTTGCGGGCCGCAGGCGACGAGGACGGCGTCCGAGGCCGGACCGTCCAGGAGACGGGCCCGCAGCGCGGGATCGGCTCCGGCGCTCTCCGCCAGCGCGCCCCGCACCCGCCGTTCGGGATGCGTCAGGAGAACCTTGGCCACCTCGTCGGGCAGCGACGCCCGATGGGTCAGCCGGGTCACCGTGGACCACCCGTGGTCGAACTTCAGCAGCCGCAGGAGGACGGAGGCGGGAGCGGCGGTGTTGCTCGCCAGGCCGGGTACCGCGTCGAGTGCCGTCATGGAAATCGGTTCCCCCGTTGTTGCCGTCGGCCTGTGGGGACAGTGTCCCTGAGGGTGACGGGGTGACGGGGTGACGGGGTGACGGGCGACGGGGCGAAGCGTCACCGGGAGGGCCGTCCGTCAGATCACCTTCCCCGCACGAGCACGCCCAGCGTCACCGCCCCGGTGCTCTTCGCGAGGAGGTACAGCGCGAGGGCCGCCGAGGAGCGGGCCGGCGGCATCCCGCACACGGTCAGGGAGCGGAGATTCACGGCGCTCGCGCCGAGGCCCCTCGGCAGCAGCCGGCCGGCGGCGCCCGCCGCGAACTGGGTGGCGAGCAGCCGCAGCCGGGGCAGCCGTTCGACGACCGCTCCCCTGCCGGGTGATGGCGGCCGCGACCCAAGTCAGACAGTCACCCCGGCCGCGGCCACCAGCCACGGCCACCGGGCGGTCCGCAACTGCCCGAAGCCTTCCGCGAGAACCGGCCAGTTGCGGACCGCGACGACGCCCACGAGGACGAGCGGCAGCAGGCACGGCACCCGGCGGACCGGGAAGCGCCGCAGGAGCCCGGTCCTGGGCAAAGGGCCCTGAGAGGGCGGTCCTTGGGGAAGAGGATCTCGGGGGAGGGGAACGGCGGTCACACCCGTTGAGCTTCTCCGGCTCACGCCAACGCCGGCTGGCCGCAGCGCGGACGGTGGCCGGGAAGCGCACATCGTCATGTTGACCTCAACCTTGGTCCAGGTCCTACCGTCCTCTGTATGAGTATGGAGACCACGGCCTGGACGCAGCTGTACAGCGTCATGAACGCCCGGCACGAACGCCGCCCCTTCCACCGCGCGACGCTGCGCCGCATCGGCGGCTTCGCCCGCCCGCACCGCCGCCGTATCGCCGCCTTCGTCCTGATCGGAGTGGTGACCGCGCTGCTGGCGGTGGCCACCCCCGTCCTCGCGGGCAAGGTCGTCAACACCATCGTGTCGGCGGACGGCGAGTCCGCGACCGTGGTCCGGCTGGCGCTGCTCATCGCGCTGATCGCCGTACTGGAGGCGGCGTTCGGCATCCTGGGCCGCAGGCTCTCGGCGACGCTGGGGGAGGGGCTCATCCTCGACCTGCGCACCACGGTGTTCGACCACGTGCAGCGCATGCCGGTCGCGTTCTTCACCCGCACCCGCACCGGCGCGCTCGTCTCCCGGCTCAACAACGACGTGATCGGCGCCCAGCGCGCCTTCAGCAACACCCTCTCCGGCGTCGTCAGCAACCTGGTCACGCTGGTCCTCACCCTCGCCGTCATGCTCACCCTGTCCTGGCAGATCACCCTCCTCGCTCTCGTCCTGCTGCCCGTGTTCGTCGTGCCCGCCCGGCGCATGGGCCGCCGCATGGCCCAGATGCAGCGCGAGGCCGCCACCCTGAACGCGGTCATGGGCACCCGCATGACGGAACGCTTCTCCGCACCCGGCGCCACCCTCATCAAACTGTTCGGCCGCCCCGAACAGGAGTCCGCCGAGTTCGCCGCGCGCGCCGCCCAGGTACGCGACATCGGCGTGCGCACCGCCACCGCCCAGTCGGTGTTCATCACCGCCCTCACCCTGGTCTCGGCCCTCGCCCTCGCCCTCGTCTACGGCCTCGGCGGCCGGCTCGCCCTGGGCGGCACCCTCGACCCGGGCGCCGTCGTCGCCCTCGCCCTGCTCCTGACCCGCCTCTACGCCCCCCTCACCGCGCTCGCCGGAGCACGCGTCGAGGTGATGAGCGCGCTGGTCAGCTTCGAGCGCGTCTTCGAGGTGCTCGACCTCGAGCCGCTCATCAAGGACAGGCCCGACGCCCGCGAGGTGCCCGAGGGCCCGGTCTCCGTCGAGTTCGACGACGTCCGCTTCGGCTATCCGTCCGCCGACAAGGTCTCCCTCGCCTCCCTGGAGGAGGTCGCCGCCCTCGACACCCGCGACGGCGCCGAGGTCCTGCACGGCGTCTCCTTCCGCGCCGAACCCGGCCAGACCGTCGCCCTCGTCGGCTCCTCCGGCGCCGGCAAGTCGACCATCGCCCAACTCCTGCCCCGCCTCTACGACGTCGACGAGGGCGCCGTCCGCATCGGCGGCATCGACGTCCGCGACCTGAGCGCCCCTTCCCTGCGGGCCACGCTCGGCATGGTCACCCAGGACGGCCACCTCTTCCACGACACCGTCCGCGCCAACCTCCTCCTCGCGCGTCCCGAGGCGAGCGAGGACGAACTCTGGGACGCCCTGCGCCGCTCCCGCCTCGACGACCTGGTCCGCTCCCTGCCCGACGGCCTGGACACGGTGGTCGGCGAACGCGGTTACCGCCTGTCCGGCGGCGAACGCCAGCGCATGACCATCGCCCGCCTGCTGCTGGCCCGCCAGCGCATCGTCATCCTCGACGAGGCCACCGCCCACCTCGACAACACCTCCGAGGCGGCCGTCCAGGAGGCGCTCACCGAGGCACTCCAGGGCCGTACCGCCGTGGTCATCGCGCACCGCCTGTCCACCGTGCGGGCCGCCGACCTGATCCTCGTCGTGGAAGCCGGCCGGATCGTTGAACGCGGCACGCACGAGGGCCTGCTGGCGGCGGACGGCCGCTACGCGGAGCTGTACCGCACCCAGTTCGAGAAGCCTGGCAGCCGGGTGCCGACGGCGGTGTGACCGGGGAGCGCACCCGGCGAGTCCGCTCGGCGGACCTGCGGGTCCGTTCTGTTGGGCTGCGGGTCTGCGCTGCGGGTCTGCGGGTCCGCGGACGCCGATTGGCAGATTCGGGACGGAGATCTGCCGCTTCTGCGGCGTGTCTCCGTCCCGAATCTGCCAATTGCCCGGCCTGACGGGAGCGGTATCCGAAGGGTGGCGGGGTGCCGGATCGGTCAGCCTCCGCTCCGGGCCGTCATGCTCAGCCCGTTCGCGGCGACCACGGCGCCGATGCCCGCCCACTCCGTCCACGCCAGGCCCTGCCCGAGCCCGATCAGGCCGACGAGGGCGGCGAGGACCGGGTTGACGCTCATGAACAGACCGAACGCCTGGGCCGGCACCCGACGCAGCGTGAACAGGTCGGCCAGGTACGGCACGGCGGAGGAGAGCACCCCGGCGGCCACCGCGCAGCCGACGGCCGCGAGTGTCGGCGGATGCCGCGCGACGACCACCAGGCCGACCGGCAGGAACATCAGGGCGGACACCCCGGCGGCCGTCGCGGCCCCCTGCGCGCCGGGGAGCCGGCGGCCGACGGCGCGGTTGAGCAGGATGTACGACGCCCAGCAGGCGGCTGCCAGCAGCGCCAGCCCCATCCCCACGTAGTCGGCGGAGGGCCGTGGCCGCATCAGCGTGACGACACCCGCCGCGGCGATCACCGCACAGCAGGCGTCCACCCGGTTGCGGGTCGCAGCCAGGGCGACGGTGAGCGGACCGAGGAACTCCAGCGTCACCGCCAGTCCGAGCCCGATGCGGTCGATGGCGCTGTACAGGGACAGGTTCATCGTCGCGAACACCCCTGCCAGCAGCAGCACCGGCCACCACTGCCCCCAGGTGAAGCCCAGCGGACGCGGCCGGCCGACGGCCAGCAGCACGACGGCGGCGACGTACTGACGCACCGCGACCACCCCCACCGGCCCCAGCACCGGAAAGGCCAGAGACCCCACGGCGGCCCCGACCTGGTTCGACAGCCCACTGCCCGCCATCGTCACCACACCACCGAGCCGTCGCGCGCCGGGCCGTCGCGCGCCGGGCCGAGAACCGGCGGACACGTCACCCGGTACGGATTCGACTGTCATGGGCAGATGGTGACCGGGCCACCCGCATGCCCAAAATGCGTAGGTGCTCTCACCTATACGCTGAGGTAATGGATGCGGACGTGAGCCGTGAGGGTGTGGAGCTGGAGCTACGGCAGTTGCGCTGCCTGGTGGCGATCGTCGACGAGGGCAGCTTCACCGACGCCGCCATCGCCCTCGGCGTCTCCCAGGCGGCCGTCTCCCGCAACCTGGCCTCCCTCGAACGAGCCCTGGGCGTACGGTTGTTGCGGCGGACCTCCCGCCAGGTGGCACCGACCGCGACCGGCCTGCGCGTGCTGACCCAGGCCCGCCGGGTGCTCGCGGAGGTGGACGACCTGGTCCGCACGGCGACCTCGGGCCACAGCAGCCTGCGCATCGGCTACGCGTGGTCCGCGCTCGGCCGCCATACCTCCGCCTTCCAGCGCCGCTGGTCCCAGGCCCACCCCGAAACGGACCTGCACCTGGTCCGCGTCAACTCCGCCACCGCCGGCCTGGCCGAGGGCGCCTGCGACCTCGCGGTCCTGAGGCGGCCCCTGGAGGACCGGCGCTTCGACTCCGCCATCATCGGCCTGGAACGGCGACTGTGCGCCCTGGCCGCCGACGACCCCCTGGCCACACGCCGCTCGGTCCGCCTCGCCGACCTCGGCGGACGAACCTTCCTCATCGACCGGCGCACCGGAACGACGACCACCGACCTGTGGCCCCCGGACTCCCGCCCCGCCACCGAGGAGACCCACGACGTCGACGACTGGCTCACCGTGATCTCCAGCGGCCGCTGCGCCGGCATGACCGCGGAGTCCACCGCCCACCAGTACCCCCGCCCCGGAGTCGTCTACCGCCCGGTCCGAGACGCCGAACCGGTAGCCGTCCGCCTCACCTGGTGGCGAGACGACCCCCACCCGTCGACCCAGCCGGCGATCGAACTCCTGACAGCGCTGTACCGCAGGGACTGAGGCCGGGGCCTTCTCGGTTTCCTGGCGCCGCAAACGGCCCGCCCCGTCGCTCCGGACGGGCCGCAGCAGACGCCGCCCGTCAGTCCTCCAGGCGGACCGGCATCAGGATCGAGAAGGCGCCCTCTTCGTCGGGGCGGCGGATCGCGATCGGGGCGGTGGGGGCGTCGAGTTCCAGGATCAGCCGGGCGCGGGCTCCGGCGGTCAGGGCGTCCAGCAGGAAGTCGCGGTTGACGGCCACGCGGTCCGGGCTCTCGTCGCCGTCCGCGCAGAGCGTCACCGTGCCGTCGTCCGCCACCCTGAGCACGCTGAGGTCCGCTCCACCGGCCTCGGCGGCGCGGACGGGGCCGGTCTCCAGCGTCTGCCGGAAGGCCGCCACCTCGACCGGGGCACGACGCCCGCCGGGCAGGGGGAGGAGGCGGCGGTACTCGGGGAAGTCGTGGTCGAGGCACTGACCGGCCACCTGCCGGTCCGCGGCCTCCAGCGTCACACGGTCTCCGTCGACGGACAGGCGTACGGGGCCCTCGCCGTTCAGGAGTGCCCGCATCGCGTCCGTGAGCGGGCTGGGCACGATGACCCGCACGGGGCTCCCGTCGTGACCGGTGACGCCGGCCCGTGCGACAGCCAGGCGGTAGCGGTCGGTAGCGACGACGTGGAGCCCGTCGGGCTCGATGTCGAAGAGGACCCCGCCGAGCATCGGCAACTCCGGATCGGCGGACGCCGCGAAGCGGACGGCGTCCAGCGCGGCGGCCAGTTCGGGCGCGGCGACGGACAGCCGGACGGTGGTGGTGCGGGTCGAGGTCATGAGGTTCTCCCTGCGATCGAGTAGTGCTCGGAGCGTGGAGAACTCGCCGCGGGCCTCGGACAGCCCTTGTTCGAGCCGGCGCAGATGTGACTCGAGCAGCCGGCGGACGAGGCCGGTGTCGGTGCCGGACCAGCCGGCCAGCACCAGCCGGATGTCCGCCAACGGCATCCCGGCCCGCCGCAGGCGCGCCAGCAGCCGGGCCTCGTCGAGCTGTTCGGGCCCGTACCAGCGGTAGCCGCTCACCGGGTCCACCCACGCGGGCACGAGTACACCGGCCCGGTCGTAGAACCTCAGGGCACTCACACCCAGGCCGCTGTCCCGGGCCATCTCACCGATGCTGCGCATCTCGCTCTCCACACCGGGGACTCTGACCCCTCGACCAGGTCGAGGGTCAACCCGGCACCGCGAGGCCGCACCCCGGCCGGTCGAACCCCGTCGGCCTACTTGCGGGCACCCCCGCGTACGAGGGAAGGAGTTCACCCTTCTCGTACGCGGTTGCGTCGGGGCACCAGTTCGTGACGAAGTCGATCCCCGGCTCCAGGAGATCCAGACCGGAGAAGAACCGGGCGAACCCCGCCCGCGCCCAGGAGCGGCCCCAGAGGTCCACGCCGTCGCATACGGTCAGCACGTGAGATCGTCGGTGAGCCCCGGTTCGGTCGCGCCCGTGGAGAGCAGGATCTGCTTGACCTTCCCGGTGCAGGCGCCCACCGCCCCGTCGCCGGTCGTGCCGTCCGAGTAGTAGATGGCGTGTGCCCATGGTTCGGCGTCCCTCTTGACCTCGGCGACCACGCTCTGCAGACGCTCCGTACGGAAGTTGACGTTCAGGCAGCCGCCCTCCAGATACGACCAGTCGGGGTTGATCCCCTCGGTCTCCTCGTCCGCCGAGGCGTCGGACGGCTGTCTTGATGGCGCCGAGCTCGCTCATCAGCCGGTCACGAAGAGTCCCGGAGTCAGAACGGCCCGTGGGCCGAGCGTGCGCAAACGGTGGCCCGTAGGCAGCGGCAACTGTAGGTCATGGCGTATCAGCGGGGAAGTAGGTCCCATTCGGGGATGTTCCGGCCGTAGTGGCGGGCACTCGTGCACGACGTCGCGACTCCAAGGACGTGATGCGAGTGGTCCCGGCAGTCGTGTGGTCACGTTCACCGCCGGGACACCGGCCCGCCGGGTCGGTCGGCGGCAGACCTGACAAGCTTCTCGGCCTCGCCGCGGAGGCTCTTGATTCCCTCCAACGCGGTTGCACGCTCAGCGCTGATCTCCGCACCCTGCTTCGTGAGACCGCTGAGCGACTGTTCCACTTCGGCGATCCACTCGCTGAGGTACTGCTCACCGGCGTCAAGGAGACTGGTCCGCTGTCCGTGTGCTGCTTCGTCGAAGTGATCCCTGATCGTCTTCCGGTTCTCGTTGATCGCCTTCCACTTGCCCTGGTCCTGCGCGACGCTCTTCAAGTCCATCAACGGGCCCATGACCAGCAGCGCCCACTGCACCGTGCCGGCCGCGACGGCGACCTTGCCGGCCGCCTTGCCCTTGCCCCACGGCTTGAACTTGCCCACCCCGTTGGTGATCTTTCCCCCGGCGTCGAGCACCTTCTGGCCCACTCGGTTCTTGTTGAGCCAGTTCGCGACGTCGGCGGCCGCGCTTCCCTGCTCGCTACCGCCGTTCGCCACCTTCTGGATCCACTCGTGCATCCTTCTGGCGCCCGCCTTCGCGGCCTTCTCCGCGGCTTCCCTCACCGCACGTGCGAACGGTGGCTCGTCGTCCGGGGGCGCGTCGATCGGCGTCTCGGGCGAGTCGAGGTCGTTCACCCAGGCTTCAGGCTCAGGCACACCGGTTCCGTACTCGGCGACCAGCGCGTCGAAAGCCGTCCTCACCGATGAGGAGAACGCGGCGTCGAACTCGGTGTTCGAGTCCACCAGTTCCTCGCTGACGGCACGTGCGAGGTCGACGGGGACGACACCGTCCTTCTCCGAGACGCCGGCGGCGGCTCTGCCTCCCGCCGTTCTGATCTTGGAAGCGACGACCTCGCTCTCCCTCTCCAGGGCGCCCAGCACACCCGTCTTCGCCCGGGTGATCGACTCCTCGACCTTCTTCGCGGTCGCCGCGGCGCCGAGCTCCTCGCCGTCCAGCACCCACTTCTGTTCGGCGTCCGCCAGAACACGCAGGAGTTCGAATGCCTGCGCCTGGGGACGGACGCCGCTGACACCTGGTGCGACGATTCTCCGCAACGCGGCTGTCAGAGCGTCGATTCCGCTCTCCGCCCGAAGCAACTCGCGCTGAGCGACCGTGAGATCGGGGTCATTGGCGGCGTCGACGTAGTCGCGCGCGTCGGTCGGGACGATCGGGACGCGGTCGGCAAAGGGACCGAGTCGCTGGCGAATCTCCCCGAGGATGATGTCGCGATCACTGTTCTCGGCGTTCATCTTGTTGACGACGACCACGCTTCGGTCAGCGAACCCGTCGGTATCGAGGGCCTGCAGAATCGCCTTCGTCTCCGCTTCGCCGGGTAGTTCGCTCGTTGTCACGATCATCAGCGCGTCCGCACCCCGCACGCCGCGCCGCGCCGCACGGGAATGTCGGTCGTTGCCTGAAAGCGTTCCGGGCAGGTCGACGAGCGTCACGTCGTTCCACGGGTACGGCGTCGGCTCGTGCGTCTTGGGCGCCGCGTCGACGAGTTCATCGACAGCGGTCGGCGGGAGCCGGAGCAGCGCCGCGATGAGCATCGACTTCCCCGCACTGTACGGACCCAGGAGCGCGATCCGCAGCGGGCTCGTGTCCGCACAGGGCAGGCTCGCTGTGAGGCCCCGAGTACGAGGGTGAGCGTTCAGGGCATTCTCAGCCCGTGCGATCAGGGCGGGTAGGAGGACCTTCGGACCTCCGTCGCTCTCCGACGCATCCACCGGATCGACGTCAGTCATCTGCCTTCCCTTCGCTCGCTCCGCGAGTGCCGAGGCTCCCGGATTCCGAACAGATCTCGATGCGCTCGGTGAGGACATCCACGAACTGGTCCTGTAGACACGCCCGCACTTCCGCGACGCGCGACCCATCGGTCCAGACGCGAAGCTCGACGCCCGGCGTACGGTGTGCCCGACGGATCGCCTCCGGGTCCCCGCCCGCAAGGGCCAGGAGTCGGCGCACCAGGACGAGGTCGATGGCATCCAGGGCGGACCGCACCGACGACCGCAGACGACGGACACGCTCGAACCGTTTCCGGGTGCTCCTGATGTCCGCGCACTGCGCTTCGAACTGGGCGTCGACCTGAGCCGTCGCGGCATGGACGATTCGAGTCACCTGTGCTTCGACCGTGTCGAAAAGCTCATCGAGCCTGGCTTCGGCCGCGGCTGTGGTCTCGCCGGTCCACCTGTCCTTGGCCTGTCGCAGGCGATCAACCTCACTGCTCACCGCTTTCGCCGCTCCGGCCAGGGGGTCCAGCGCGTAGCTCACCGCCACCACAGCAGGGTTGGCCGTACCGGCACCCGCAGCGAGCCTCTTCGCGATCCCATGGGCAGCGAAGGAATTCAGGAGGGCTGTCGCCGCCCCCTTGGCAGCGGCCGCGCTCAGGCCCCCGACCGTCGCGTCGGGACGCGGTCGCACCGGCAGGTGCGGGTCGTCCTGCCGCTCCGCGGTACTTGGCTGCGCGCGCAGAACCCGCTCCCGTTTCCGCATCTCCTCCTCGAGCTCGTCCCCGAGACCCGAGACAAGTCCCTCCAACTCCAGACCGGTGATGAAGTCGCCCCATCGCCGCGTGTGATCCACGCCGTCCAGGTGCCGGACCACATCCGGCAACCGCTCCCTGGCATGGTGACGCTTGGCCTCGAGGCGGTCGCGAGTCCTGTGACCCGCGATCCGGAAGGCATCGAGCAGCGCTGCCCGTTGACTCGGCGCCGAGCGTTCGAGTTCGCCGAGCGCGAGACCGATCCGAGGGAGGTCCTCGACCGCCCGGTCGTGGAACGCGGCGAGCGGCGCCCGCACCCCTTCGGCCAGCCGAACGGCACGAAGTGGAATCGCGCGCTCGGCCAGGAGTTGGGCGAGGGACTGCTCCAGGTCGGGCAACCTGCTCGACCGAAGGGCCCTGTCTCCCAGCTCGCGATCCCCCGTGGACAAGGCTTCGTGCGCGGCGCCGGAGTGGACGGCGAGCACGACGGGCGGTGCGACGGCGACCGCTGCGCAGACCTGCTCGATCCGGACGGCGTGACCTGGCGCCGACGCGAACGCTCTCTCCGGGCGTTGGGCGAAGAGCTGAAGGCGGTCCGGTGTGTCGACTCGCTCCTTCACGTTGACGACAGCAAGCAGAGGCTTTCCCGAGAGGAGGAGCCGTTGGAGTTCGGACGACTCCTCGTCGCGCAGCGTGTCGGCGTAATTCCATATGACGACGTCGGCGATGTCGCACGCGGCCCGAGCGTGTTGCGCGTCGAGGTCGTCGTCCTTCGCGGCGACACCGGGCGTGTCGAGGTAGGTCACGGAGCCGAGATCGAACGCGGAGGTCTTCCGCGTGGTGCGGTGCGCACCTCGCCCGATCCCGGTTCGGTCCGCGTCACGGGTGAGGGCTTTGCGAAGAGTGGTCTTGCCGGACTTGGTTCTTCCGGCGATGGCCACGAGAAGCCTGCCTCTCACCGCGGGCATGGACCGCACGGCATCGCGCAGTTCGCGTTCGAGCGCTCCGATGTGACTGATGGCCCCGACGAGGTCCTCGCTCTCGATCACGTGCGCGGAGTACGACGTTGGCTGAAGGCGCGCCTCGACCTCGGCCCGGAGCCTGGACTGGATATCGCGGCAGGCCGATCGGCTCGCGTCCACCGCCCCGGACGGGTGTACGAAACGGTCGGCCAGGAGTTGAAGGGCCTCGCGGAGAACCGGTTCGGTTCGCCGCACGTCCATGGCCGCTGCCACGCGGTCGAACAACTCGACGTTCTTCGTGTACCAGGACTCAAACGCTCGCAGCTCGCTGCCGGCGGCCCGAGAGGCGAGCGCCGGTAGACCCGCCACGAGCCGTGCGGCCGAACTCGTGGCAGGCGCGGCCAGGGACGCGGTCGTGTTCAGGGGCGTCGTCGCGGGCCCGTGCTCGATCACCGCCCGCGCGCTGTCGTCCGCGAGCATGTCCAGAGCGCGCCCTGAAACGGCGCCGGTGTCGCGAGCCCTGATCGCCCACACCAGGGCATCACACCGATCCGATGCGAATTCCGACCGTCCGACCGGCCCGAGCCAGCGCCACCACTCCGGTCGCACGGACAGGACCGCCTCGTACGACCGCTGCGCGGCGACGAGGTCCCGCACCTTCTCGAGCCGCGTCACCAGGTCCCGGTTCTGCAGATCCCGAGCCGCCGAGACACTGTGCTTGAGCACGAGCTCACGCGCGTCTGCCGCCTGCCGGGTTCTTCGGCGACGGCTCAGGTCGGTCAGCGCGCCTTCGATGTCGATGTCGAGGATCGAACGCCAGATCTCCCTGGGCCATTCCTGCTCCGCACGACGACACGGCTCAAGGGCTTCAGGCAGTAGTCGTTCCGCGATCGCCACCGCCGCGAGGTCCGCCCGCAGCGCTTCCACCGGCACACCGTCAAGCGCCCGGAGCTGCGACCGCACTCCTTCGAGCCGCGTCAACTCCCGGAGGAGTCCGGCACCGTCGGGCGTCAGAGTGCGGCCCCGAACCGCTGCCAGGCGGACCAGTTCCTGCTCCTCGACGCACGCTGCCACGGCTTCGGACACCCACCGAAGGGTGCTCCCGGACGGTGGCGGACCGGCACACCCGCACGCTTGGGCAACCGCGTCCACGTCCTTTGCGAGCCGCTGGAGCGCGGCCGGCCCGGCCGTGGCGTCCACACCCAAGGGCTCGAGCAGCAGAGCCAACATCTCGCCTCTGACACTCGTCCTGTCATTCACCGCCGTGTCATTCACCGCTGCTCCTCGTGCGGGCGGTGGTACCTGAACCCGGGGAGCGGCGGGGGCTCGGGGGAGTCAAGGCCCCGGGCCGCTGAGGAACCTCCGCTCGTGCGATCCGGTGGCGAGGCGGTACGCAGGTGCGGGGTGCGCGATCCCACCCACGTTGCGACAAGGTCACCCCGAGTACTCGTTCCGCGGCAGGGGCGGTCGGGTCATGGGCCTCGAACGAAGGCCGCACCGACGGGACTGCTGACCCGCCCGCGCCGTACGGCGGTCGACGGCGCCGTACCGGAACACCTGTTCCTGGAGCGCATCGGCGCGCTGGGGCTCGGCGAGGTCGAGCGGGAGCGGCTTGGAGGGGAGCTGGCACGACGGAGTCTGCCCGTCCTGGGGGCGGTGGTGCATGCAGACGGTGACGGCCCGAATGCGAGAAAGGTTGCATGGATTCGTGAAGAAATCGTGTGTGATTCTGTCTTCCCCTCCGGCGGCGTGGTTCGGGCGCCGCTGAGCCGGTACGCCGTCCGGCGGGTACGTGACCGCGCGCACTGGAGTGCGCGGCACGGCTGCCCGGACCCGGTACGCGAGACGCGGCGGCGGCCCTGCGATCCGGGACGCGGGCACAGCGCACCGCCAGCCGGTCGGCCGCACGGCGGCGCGGCCGACCGGCTGATCCCTCTGGCGCAGAGGCATCCGCGGCAGGACATCGACGTGATCATGAACTCCACGTACCAGGTGCCGGCAACCGGGCACGACGTGAACTCCGTCTGGCATACGAAGGAGAGGCCGAGCCACCCCCGTGCGCCCCGGTGGGACCCGGTGACGTGCGGCGCGGCCGACCCCTCCGCCGCGAGGCCGGCCCGCCGACGGGTCACCGGTGGGCCGTGGGCGTTGTCGGGGCCGGGAACCGCGTGGTCGCACGTGCGGACGCGTCAGGACCGACAGGCCGGAGCGAGCCCTCATGGGTGCCGCGGGCAGGTGATGTGGAAGACGTGTGTGCGGCTGGCGACGTGTGATCTTCGTACATTCCGTGCGTGTTAGCCTGCCCGCGGTCACGATCGGATGCGTATGGGGGAGACACGGTGGGCTACGACGGCTACCAGGTCAAGGCGGGTATGACCGGACAGGCCCAGCAACTCGACGACGCCGGCACGGACATGGACGGTGTCAGCTCGGCCGTCAAGTCCCGCACGAGTTACTCGTACGCCGAAGTCGGTGGCGAGGACGCCGCATCCGCGCTGAACGCGTTCGTCAAGGCCTGGGAGGCGGAGGCCAAGACCCTGGCGTCGGCGTTGCACGAGCTGGGCGGCAAGGTGCAGTTGGCCAAGAAGACCTACCAGGGCACCGACGGCCTGGTGGAGACGCGTGTGTCCGGCGTCTCCGTCGGCGGCACGAGCGGCCTCACCGACACCTCGGCCCAGGGCGGACGCGTCTCGGCCTTGTCGAGCTACTGAGGAACGGCCGGTGTCGTTCTTCTCCTCGCCCTTCGACTCCCCTTCCTTCCGCCTCACATGGCTCGCCGGGCTGTCCAAGAAGATGCTCGGTGCCGGAAGCAAGAACGAGCTTCTCGATCTGATCGACAACGCCCTCTCGGTGCCCGAACCAGGCGGCGACCAGGCCCAGTTGGAGGGCCTGGCCAGGCTGTACCGCGGGCAGGTCGACCAGGTCGGCAGCGTCTTCGACCAGGTCGACCGGGTGGGCCGCAAGGGTCTTCCGCAGGTGTGGGTCGGTGACACCGGCGTCCTCGCCTCCGACGTGGTGAACGCGGCAGGCCGTTCCGTGACCCAGATGAGCGAGGCATTCCTGGGTGGCGCGTCGGTGCTGCTCACGCTGGCCGACGCGATCGGCGCCGCGCAGCGCAAGGACGAGCAGGGCCGCGGACAACTGCTGGAGCAGAAGAAGATGCTCGGCGGGAGGGACGGCTTCTTCGACGACCTGCGCGAGAACAGCGAGGAGGAGTGGGACCGCAAGAACGCCGCCCACTTCGGCTCCTACGCCGTCGACCTGATGCACGAGGCCGTCTCCGACGCGCGGGAGGCCACCCGCGTCGCGGCCCGTGACCTGAACAAATGGGCCGCCGAGGCTCGGGCCGGGAAGATGGAGACCAGCGAACTCACCGCCGTCGACAAGCTGATGCTCGCCGACACCGGTGTCGCGGGCGCCGACGCCGAGCTGAACGAGATTCTCACGGCCGGCGACCTGGCGCGAGCGTCGACGCGTATGGACCTGCTGAGCCTCGACGACGAGATGGCCATGGAGCGGATGCTGGCGAAGTCGGACAGCCCGCAGGAGCGTGCCTACCTGATGAAGGCCCTGGCCGCCGGACACAGTGTCGCCGAGATCGAGACGTTCCAGGGCAAGATCCACGGCAAGGACCCCGACTGGCTGCGCCGGCACCTCACTCCGGTGGTGACCGCCGCCGACAGCATGAACGACGAGGGCCTGGCGTCGAACGGCTCGAACAACAACACCGACTACGTCACCTTCGACGGCCAGCGGTGGGTGCAGGGCGGCGACGGCTCCGAGGGCACGTGCGTGGCCTCCTCCACCGTCACGTCCCGCGCCATGGTCGACCCCCTCTACGCGCTCGACCTCACCGGCGGCCCCGACGGGCAGCAGGACGACGCCGACGCCTTCAAGCAGCGGCTGGTGGCCGAACAGCACCGGCTGCACACCGAAGGCGAAGGCGGCGAGAACTGGGGCGGCATGGGCCCCGAGGGGCAGGAACGGATCAACGACACCGCCGTCGGCAGTGCCACCGGCCGTGACTACGAGCGCCAGGACCTCAACAGCGACGCCGACCGCAGGGCGGTCCTCACCGAGGTCGAGAAGTCGGTGGCGCAAGGCCATCCGGTGCCGGTCGACGTCTCGGGCAAGGAGGGCGCCCACGCCATGACGATCATCGCCCAGGAGGGTGACATGCTCCAGGTGTACAACCCCTGGGGCTCGACCACCTGGGTCAGCGAGGACGACTTCATCAACGGCCACATGGGCAAGGCTTCCAACAGTGAACTCCCCAATGCGTACAGCGTCTATCTTCCGCGGTAGCAGGGCCGGTGCGGCGCTCGCGGCAGCCGCGCTCCTCGCTCTCGCCACGGGCTGCGGCTCGGGCGCCGACGAACAGGCCGACGGCTCCACGAGCACCGCCGACCGTCCGGTGAACGACACCAGCACCACCAGCCACCCGGTGAACGACACCAGCATCACCGCCGAGCCGGGCGAGCGCTTCACGCTCACCGTCGACGAGAACGCCTCCACCCGCGAGTACTGGTACCTGGTCGACCCCGAGCCCGACAGCTCGGTGCTGGTCAGCCGCGGCCAGAACCACGCGTCCGACGCCGGCGACGAACCGGCGCCAGGTGCCGGCCGCAAACTCACCTTCACCTTCGAGGCCAAGGGCCGGGGAACCACCCGGTTCACGCTGCTGCACTGCACGTTCACGACCTGCGAGGGCAACAACTCCACCCTGCCCCCGCGGACGACCGG